>NZ_JBIVGV010000011.1:0-81239 GCF_044748865.1 Pseudomonas sp. NPDC089734
AGTGAGTAATCACGCTGTGTGCGCTTTACACCTTGCTCCATCTGACTCTCCGGAAATTCGGGATGGGAGGTGTAAACCTTATTCAGGACGGGACAGCACCAAATAAAAAGCCCGGCTTATGCCGGGCTTTTATTTGGTGCGCTACAACAACCTTAGAAATCCAGGTTGGAAACCGCCAGTGCATTGCTTTCGATGAAGTCGCGACGAGGCTCGACCGCATCACCCATGAGGGTGTTGAAGATCTGGTCGGCAGCGATAGCGTCTTCGATCGTGACTTTCAGCATGCGACGCACGCTTGGGTCCATGGTGGTTTCCCAGAGCTGATCAGGGTTCATTTCACCCAGACCTTTATAGCGCTGGATAGTGTGGCGCTTGGTGCTTTCAGCCATCAACCAGGCAAGGGCATCCTTGAACTCGCTGACCGGCTTCTTGCGCTCACCACGTTGTACGTAGGCACCGTCTTCCAGCAGCGAGCTGATTTGCGCGCCCAGGGCCGTAACGGTCTTGTAGTCGTTACTGCCGAAGAAGTCCCGGTTGAACGTGACGTAGTTGGACAAGCCATGGGAGATCAGCTCGATCTCTGGCAGCCACAGGTTACGCTCACGGTCTTCACGCAGGCTGGCCTTGTACACCAGGCCCGACTTCTCACCCGAACGCAGACGAGCGTCGAGCAGAGCCAGCCAGTTTTGCATGGCCGCATGGTCGGACAGCTGCTCAAGCGTAACCGGCGGCAGGTAGACGAAGTGCTCGGTCAGTTCCTGAGGGTACAGACGCGACAACCGCTTGAGGGTCTTCATGACCATGCGGAAGTCGTTGACCAGACGCTCCAGAGCCTCACCGGAAATGCCCGGGGCAGAGTCGTTCAAGTGCAGGCTGGCATCTTCCAGAGCCGACTGGGTCATGTACTCTTCCATGGCCTCGTCGTCTTTGATGTACTGCTCTTGCTTGCCTTTCTTGACCTTGTACAGAGGTGGCTGAGCGATATAGATGTAGCCACGCTCGACCAGCTCAGGCAATTGACGGAAGAAGAACGTCAACAGAAGGGTACGAATGTGCGAACCGTCGACGTCAGCATCGGTCATGATGATGATGTTGTGATAGCGCAGCTTGTCGATGTTGTACTCTTCACGGCCAATGCCACAGCCCAGAGCGGTGATCAAGGTGCCCACTTCCTGAGAAGAGATCATCTTGTCGAAACGAGCTTTCTCAACGTTGAGGATCTTGCCCTTGAGCGGCAGGATGGCCTGGGTCTTACGGTTACGTCCCTGCTTGGCGGAACCGCCAGCAGAGTCCCCTTCCACGAGGTACAGTTCGGAGAGGGCAGGGTCCTTCTCCTGACAGTCGGCCAGTTTGCCCGGCAGGCCCGCGATATCCAGCGCACCTTTACGGCGGGTCATCTCACGCGCCTTGCGCGCAGCTTCACGCGCGCGTGCAGCGTCGAGCATCTTGCCCACGACAGCCTTGGCTTCGTTCGGGTTTTCCAGCAGGAAGTCAGAGAAGTATTTACCCATCTCTTGTTCGACTGCGGTTTTGACTTCGGAAGAGACCAGCTTGTCCTTGGTCTGCGAACTGAACTTCGGATCCGGAACCTTGACCGAAATAATCGCCGTCAGGCCTTCACGCGCATCGTCACCTGTTGTGGCGACCTTGTGCTTCTTGGCCAGACCTTCCTGTTCAATGTAGTTGTTCAGGTTACGCGTTAGCGCAGACCGGAAGCCCACAAGGTGAGTACCACCGTCGCGCTGTGGAATGTTGTTGGTGAAGCACAACAGGTTCTCGTTGAAGCTGTCGTTCCACTGCAAGGCGATCTCGACGCCCACACCATCGTCACGCTGGACGTTGAAGTGGAAGACCTGGTTAACCGCTGTCTTGTTGGTGTTCAGGTATTCAACGAAAGCACGCAGACCGCCTTCATACTTGAACAGCTCTTCCTTACCACTGCGCTCATCCTTCAGGAAAATACCTACGCCGGAGTTCAGGAAGGACAACTCACGAATCCGCTTGGCCAGGATGTCCCAGCTGAAATGGATATTCTTGAAGGTTTCGGCAGAGGGCTTGAAGTGGATCTGAGTGCCCGTGGTGTCACTATCACCCACGATTTTCATCGGCTCCTGTGGAACACCATGAACGTAGGTTTGCTCCCAGATCTTGCCGCTGCGGCGTACCGTCAGTTGCAGGACTTCGGACAGGGCGTTAACAACAGAAACACCTACACCGTGCAGACCGCCGGATACCTTGTAGGAGTTGTCATCGAATTTACCACCAGCGTGAAGCACGGTCATGATGACCTCTGCTGCCGAAACGCCTTCTTCTTTATGCACGTCTACCGGAATACCGCGGCCGTTGTCGCGGACGGTAATGGATTCGTCTAGATGGATGGTGACGCTGATATCGTCGCAATAACCAGCCAAGGCTTCGTCGATGGAGTTATCAACCACCTCGAACACCATATGGTGCAGACCGCTGCCATCGTCTGTATCACCGATGTACATTCCGGGACGCTTGCGTACGGCATCAAGTCCTTTCAGCACCTTGATGCTGGACGAGTCGTACGTTTGATTTTCGCTCATGCAATCACTCCCGATGGTCGTGGGTCTGGGTGATACGGCCCTGTTCCACGTGGAACAAAGCAACTGGCGTTTCCGTCTGCCAGCCTTCCCTCAAAAATTCTTGATCTACACAGGTGATAAAAACCTGGCAGCGTAATTCTTCCAACAAGCGACACAGTGCGCGGCGATGGTTGTCATCCAGTTCGGAAGGCAAGTCATCCACCAGATAAATACATTGTCCGCGGCGAGCCTGGCTAACCAGATGTCCTTGGGCAATACGCAATGCACAAACCACCAACTTCTGTTGCCCACGGGACAATATATCCGCGGCATTGTGTGCACCCAATCTAAGGCGCAAGTCAGCTCGTTGTGGTCCGGCCTGGGTATGCCCCATCTGCTGATCGCGATGCAGGGATGAAGCGAGCACTGCGCTCAGCTCTTTTTCCTTATCCCAGCCCCGGTAATAGCTCAGGGTCAGACCTTCGAGCTCAACAAGTTCGCTCAAGGTTTTCTCAAAGACCGGTTTCAAGGCCTTGATGTAGGTTCGACGAAACTCATCGATTTCATCACTGGCCAGGCACAATTCCCGGTCCCATGCCGCTTGCGAAGCGGCGTCAAGTGTACCATGCCGCAGCCATGAGTTCCGCTGCCGTAGGGCCTTCTGCAGCCGCTGCCAGGTACTCATGAAACGAGGTTCCACGTGGAACACACCCCAATCCAGAAACTGCCGCCGTATTTTCGGAGCACCTTCCAGCAAGCGAAAGCTGTCCGGGTTTATCAGTTGCAGCGGAAGTATCTCGGCCAGTTGGGCAGCACTGCGTGCATTCTGCCCATCAATACGAATTTGAAATTCGCCTTGCCTGTCGCGAGAAATCCCAAGATTGCTTTGTCCGCTCTCAGCCAACTGGACCTGTCCGAAGACTGTGCAGGCCGGCTGTTCGTATTGAATAACGGGCAAAAGGCGACTGCTGCGAAAGGAGCGTGCGATACCCAGTAAGTGAATGGCTTCCAGCACGCTGGTTTTACCACTTCCGTTGGCACCGTAAAGAATGTTGATACGCGGGGAGGGGGAGAAGGTCACCGGGTGCAGATTGCGCACCCCAGTGACCGAGATGCGGCTAAGAGACATCTAGATAGCGCTGAACATGAGGTTACAGGCGCATCGGCATGACAACGTAGGCGGAGTCATCGTTGTCAGACTCCTGAACCAGAGCACTGCTGTTGGAGTCCGACAGAATCAGGCGAACCTGTTCAGTTGTCATCACGCCCAGTACATCAAGCAGATAGCTTACGTTGAAGCCGATTTCCAGGGAATCACCGCTGTACTCTACGCTGATCTCTTCTTCTGCTTCTTCCTGTTCAGGGTTATTCGCCTGAATCTTCAATTGACCGCTGGCCAGTTGCAGACGGATACCGCGATATTTTTCGTTCGAGAGAATCGCCGTACGGCTGAACGCTTCACGCAATGCCTGGCGATCACCCAATACCAACTTGTCACCGCCTTTTGGCAGGACACGCTCGTAGTCCGGGAATTTACCGTCCACGAGTTTGGAAGTGAACGTGAACTCACCAGTTGTGGCACGAATATGGTGTTGGCCCAGAACAATGCTGACGATGCCGTCCTGCTCGGTGAGCAGACGTGCCATTTCCAGAATACCTTTACGCGGCACGATCACTTGGTGACGGTCAGCGTGTTCGATCTGTGCAGACATCGAGCACATTGCCAGACGGTGGCCGTCAGTGGCGACTGCACGCAAGATACCTGCGCTGACTTCAAGCAACATGCCATTGAGGTAATAACGAACGTCCTGCTGGGCCATGGCAAAGCTGGTGCGTTCGATCAAACGACGCAGCTTGCTTTGCACCAGGTCGAAAGTCAGAGAACCCGGGCCTTCCTCGACAGTCGGGAAGTCATTGGCAGGCAGCGTGGACAAGGTGAACCGGCTACGACCCGCCTTGACCACCAGCTTGGAGTCATCGACCTTGATATCGATCAGCACGTCGTTCGGCAGGCTTTTGCAGATGTCCATCAGCTTGCGCGCAGGGACAGTGATTTCCCCCGACTCTGCTGGTTCTTCCAGTTGCACACGGCCCACCAGTTCCACTTCCAGGTCGGTACCTGTCAGGGAGAGTTGCTGGCCTTCGACGACCATGAGCACGTTGGATAGCACCGGCAGGGTCTGACGGCGTTCGACCACCCCGGCGACCAATTGCAGAGGTTTCAACAGGGCTTCGCGTTGAATGGTGAAATGCATGGTCTAGTCCCTTGCCTTAGTAAGCTGCACTGGCGTCATCATCATGTAGTCAGAGTCCGCAGCAGGTTCTTGTAGTCCTCGCGGATATCCGCGTCGGATTCCTTGAGTTCGTTGATCTTGCGGCACGCATGCAGAACGGTCGTGTGATCGCGACCACCGAATACATCACCGATTTCCGGAAGGCTGTGGTTGGTCAGTTCCTTGGAAAGGGCCATCGCCACCTGACGTGGACGCGCAACAGACCGGGAACGACGCTTGGACAGCAGATCGGATATCTTGATCTTGTAGTATTCGGCAACAGTCCGTTGAATGTTATCCACACTCACCAGCTTGTCCTGCAACGCCAACAAATCTTTCAGCGATTCACGAATCAATTCGATCGTGATATCACGTCCCATGAAGTGAGAATGCGCAATGACACGCTTGAGCGCACCTTCAAGTTCACGGACGTTGGAGCGAATGCGCTGTGCAATGAAGAACGCAGCGTCATGCGGTAATTCGACCTTGGCCTGATCGGCCTTCTTCATCAGAATCGCGACACGGGTTTCCAGCTCCGGCGGCTCCACGGCCACCGTGAGTCCCCAGCCAAACCGGGATTTCAGACGTTCTTCCAGCCCTTCGATTTCTTTCGGGTAACGGTCACTGGTAAGAATGACCTGCTGGCCACCTTCAAGCAATGCGTTGAAAGTGTGGAAAAACTCTTCCTGCGAGCGCTCCTTGCGAGCGAAGAATTGAATGTCATCGATCAGCAGCGCATCGACCGAACGGTAGAAACGCTTGAATTCGTTGATGGCGTTCAATTGCAGCGCCTTGACCATATCGGCCACGAAACGCTCCGAATGCAAGTAGACGACCTTCGCGTTCGGATTCTTCTTGAGCAGATGGTTACCCACAGCATGCATCAAGTGAGTCTTACCCAGACCGACGCCGCCATACAGGAACAGCGGGTTGTAACCATGCTTGGGGTTATCCGCGACCTGCCAGGCAGCTGCACGCGCCAACTGGTTGGATTTACCTTCCACGAAGTTCTCGAAGGTGAACGTGCGGTTCAGGTAACTGGTGTGCTTGAGCGCGCCTTCAACCTGAACGGTGCGCTGCTCTGCGCGGGCCGGTGCCTGCTGCGAGCTGGCGCCGGCCATCGGGTCGAAACTGTCACGCGAAGGTTCGTCGTGGGTCTCGACAGCACTCAGGACTGTGACAGGAGCCGGTGCCGGAGCAGCAGCCACGGGAGCCGGTGCCGGTACTGAGACATTGTTGGCCACTGCACCGGATGACAACGCCTGCGAAGCAGCAGCTGCCGCCAGTGGAGCATTCGGTGCAGCCCTGGGTGCCGAACTGCGCTTGCTGCCTATTAATAAGGAAAGGGCAGGTGCCATTCCGTTCCCGTGCTCACCCAACAACTCAAGCAGGCGGCTCAGGTACTTTTCGTTTACCCAATCGAGAACGAAACGGTTTGGCGCATAAACACGCAACTCGTCGCCTTCGGCTTCGACCTGTAGCGGACGGATCCAAGTGTTGAATTGCTGGGCAGGCAGCTCATCGCGCAAAAGCTCCACGCACTGCTGCCAAAGTTCCACTGACACGGATATCCCCTAAGTCGAAAGCCGGTAAGGCAAAAACATCCGCCATTGTAACGATCAGACGCCGACTTATCCACATGTAGGTTGCTTACAGAAGGAGAGAAAACCAGGTTTTCTTCATAAAAAACCAGACAAACGGTAAGCCGATAAGCTCTGTGGATAAACAGCCTTCAGCTCGTTGCATAAGTGGGCACGAAACTCTGTGGATAACGGCCCTGTGGATAACATGGCCATCCATACACAGCTTTTCCGAGGGTGCAGCACAGGCAAAGCACGGTTTCTCGACAACCTTATGATTGTCTGTACACATTGATTTTAAAGGGCCTTAATAGGTTATCCACAGATCAAGGCATTCCTAGTCTTTATAAGCTCTACAGAAAAGCTTTAAATATTCCCTCTTTCTATTTCTATAACTGATTTCCTTTCCAAAGGCCGATACGGATAAGAGGTCGAGCCATTGCCTATAAGGAAGTTGATAAAGGAAAAGCTGGTTGGAAATTGACCTGCACGCTTGCTTTCTCTAGAATCCCCGGTCTCTTAAAACGGGGGCCATTCCGGCCCGTAGTGGACGAACCAGGTAACACGCCATGAAACGTACTTTCCAACCCAGCACTATCAAGCGCGCCCGCACCCACGGTTTCCGTGCCCGTATGGCCACCAAGAACGGCCGTGCAGTCCTGTCGCGTCGTCGCGCCAAAGGCCGTAAGCGTCTGACAGTTTGATAAGTCGGCACAGGTGGTGAGTCGAGACTTCAGTCGGGAAAAGCGTTTGCTGACACCCCGGCATTTCAAGGCAGTCTTTGACTCCCCTACCGGCAAGGTTCCGGGGAAAAATCTTCTGCTCCTTGCACGCAACAACGACCTTGATCATCCCCGTCTGGGGCTGGTGATAGGTAAAAAGAGCGTAAAACTCTCCGTTGAGCGAAACCGTTTGAAACGCCTCATGCGCGAATCATTTCGCCAGCACCAGGACAATCTGGTTGGTTGGGATATCGTGATCGTCGCGCGTAAAGGTCTTGGTGACGTAGAAAACCCCGAATTGATTCAGCATTTCGGCAAGCTCTGGAAACGTCTGGCGCGTAGCCGACCCACTTCAGAAGCCAAACCCGAAACTGCAGGGGTAGACAGTCCAGATGCGTAAACTGGCCCTCGTTCCGATCCAGTTTTACCGTTATGCCATTAGCCCACTGATGGCCAGTCACTGTCGTTTCTACCCCAGTTGCTCCTGCTATGCGTATGAAGCCATAGACAATCATGGTCTTTTACGCGGCGGCTGGCTGACTCTTCGTCGTCTGGGCCGCTGTCATCCGTGGAATCCCGGTGGTTATGACCCGGTTCCACCTGTCCCCACCTCCCGTTCTTCTTCGATGGCCGAGTAATCATGGATATTAAACGCACGATCCTGATCGTCGCCCTGGCAATCGTGACCTACGTCGGGGTTCTGAAATGGAACCAAGACTACGGCCAGGCTGCCATGCCGACCCAGAATGTTGCAGCCAGCACAACCGCACCGGCTATACCGGATACGACTGCTGGTACGAATGGTTCTGCAAATGCCGATGTTCCAAGCCCGGCCACAAATGCCGCCGCACCTTTGGAAACACCGGTTGTAGCCAGCAAAGACCTTATCCAGGTCAAGACCGATGTGCTTGATCTGGCCATCGATCCGGTAGGTGGTGACGTTGTTCAACTTCGTTTGCCGCTGTATCCACGTCGTCAGGATCGTCCGGACGTTCCGTTCCAGCTGTTCGACAACGGCAGCGAACGTACCTTTCTGGCACAAAGCGGCCTGACAGGCACCAACGGTCCTGACGCTCGCGCGGCCGGTCGTCCGGTTTATTCGTCTGCACAGAAGACTTATCAACTGGCCGATGGCCAGAGCGATCTGGTCGTCGAGCTGAAGTTCGCGGATAACGGCGTCAATTACATCAAGCGCTTCACTTTCAAGCGTGGCCTGTACGATGTCGTTGTCACCTATGTTGTGGATAACCAGAGTGCCCAGCCTTGGGCGGGTAACCTGTTCGCACAACTGAAACGCGATGCCAGCTCCGATCCTTCTTCTACAACAGCAACCGGTACAGCCACCTATCTGGGTGCTGCCCTGTGGACAGCTGCCGAGCCCTACAAGAAAGTGTCGATGAAAGATATCGACAAGGGGCCGCTGAAAGAAACCGTACAAGGTGGCTGGGTTGCATGGTTGCAACACTACTTTGTAACCGCCTGGATCCCGAATCACGGCGACAGCAACGCTGTTCAGACACGTAAAGACAGCCAGGGCAACTACATCATCGGTTTCACTGGCCCGACACTGGCCGTTGCAGCCGGTGGAAAAGGCGAAACCAGCGCCACCTTGTATGCCGGCCCGAAAAGCCAGGCCGTACTCAAAGAGTTATCCCCAGGTCTGGAACTGACAGTCGACTACGGCATTCTGTGGTTCATTGCCCAGCCAATCTTCTGGCTGCTGCAACATATCCACGCCATTGTGGGTAACTGGGGCTGGTCGATCATCTTCCTGACCATGCTGATCAAAGGCCTGTTCTTCCCACTGTCCGCAGCCAGCTACAAATCCATGGCTCGCATGCGTGCCGTGGCTCCGAAACTGACGGCCCTGAAAGAACAGTTTGGCGACGATCGTCAAAAAATGTCTCAGGCCATGATGGAGCTGTACAAGAAAGAGAAGATCAACCCGCTGGGTGGATGCTTGCCTATTCTTGTCCAGATGCCGGTTTTCCTCTCACTGTACTGGGTACTCCTGGAAAGCGTGGAAATGCGTCAGGCACCATGGATTCTGTGGATAACTGACCTGTCGATCAAAGACCCGTTCTTTATCCTGCCGATCATCATGGGCGCAACCATGTTCATCCAGCAGCGTCTGAACCCGACACCTCCGGATCCGATGCAGGCCAAGGTCATGAAAATGATGCCTATCATCTTCACGTTCTTCTTCCTGTGGTTCCCTGCCGGTCTGGTTCTGTACTGGGTTGTGAACAACACCCTGTCGATTGCACAGCAGGCCTACATCACTCGCAAGATCGAAGCAGCTACCAACAAAGCAGCCGCTTGATCTAACCTGTGAACAAGTTTTACAAAGCGCCCCCTCGTGGGGCGTTTTGCTATCTGTCAGTTGTCCAGGAGTTGGACCATGAACGTCCCTCGTGAAACCATCGCAGCCATCGCCACAGCCCAGGGGCGTGGTGGTGTTGGCATCGTGCGCATATCCGGACCTTTGGCGAGCAAGGCTGCTCAGGCAATCATTGGTCGCACACCCAAACCACGCTTTGCCCACTACAGCCCCTTCGAGGATGAATCGGGCCAGGTGATCGATGAAGGCATTGCGCTTTATTTTCCAGGCCCTCATTCCTTCACAGGCGAAGATGTCCTGGAACTTCAAGGCCACGGCGGTCCTGTCGTTCTGGACATGTTGCTGCAGCGCTGCCTGCAACTCGGCAGCCGCCTTGCCCGTCCTGGTGAATTCAGCGAGCGTGCCTTTCTCAACGACAAGCTCGATCTTGCCCAGGCCGAGGCCATTGCAGACCTCATTGAAGCCAGTTCTGCACAGGCAGCCCGTAACGCCTTGCGCTCTTTGCAGGGGGCCTTTTCACAGCGTGTGGATAACCTCACCGAGAAACTGATCGGCTTGCGGATCTATGTCGAAGCCGCCATCGACTTCCCGGAGGAGGAAATCGACTTCCTCGCGGATGGCCATGTATTGAACATGCTCGATGAAGTCCGTGACGAGTTATCCACAGTGCTGCGCGAAGCCGGGCAGGGGGCCTTGCTGCGTGACGGCATGACTGTGGTGATTGCTGGCCGTCCCAATGCCGGCAAGTCCAGCCTTCTCAATGCCCTGGCAGGCCGTGAAGCTGCGATCGTCACCGAGATTGCCGGTACGACCCGGGATGTACTGCGCGAACATATCCACATTGATGGAATGCCGCTGCATGTCGTCGATACCGCCGGCCTGCGGGACACCGAAGACCAGGTGGAAATGATCGGTGTACAACGAGCGCTCAAAGCCATTGGGGAGGCCGATCGTATTCTTCTTGTGGTAGACGCCACAGCGCCTGAAGCGACAGATCCCTTCGCCTTGTGGCCAGAGTTTCTTGAACAACGCCCCGACACCTCGAAAGTAACACTGATCCGCAACAAGGCCGACCTCAGCGGAGACCTTGTCGGCCTGGAAACAAGCGCTGATGGCCACGTGACGATCAGCCTGAGCGCAAAAGCTGGCGGAGAAGGGCTGGAGCTGCTGCGCGAACACCTGAAAGCCTGCATGGGGTACGAGCAGACATCCGAAAGCAGCTTCAGCGCACGTCGACGCCATCTGGAAGCCTTGCGCCACGCCAGTGGCTTTCTGGAACATGGGCGAGCACAACTGACACTGGCCGGTGCCGGTGAATTACTGGCCGAAGACTTGCGTCAGGCTCAGCAGGCGCTGGGTGAAATTACCGGAGCCTTCAGTTCCGATGACCTGCTCGGCAGGATTTTCTCAAGCTTCTGCATCGGTAAATAACCCCGCTGCCTGACGCAAAACAGCCCGTCGCAATGGCGGGCTTGCTCATTTGATTTCCCTTCCATGTCCTTGATGAGCCTTTCTTGTCCACAGAAAGGCCGCTTGTCGTGCCCGCCTGATAACCACCTGTCGCATAAAACCCACTGTCCGATGGATTACCGGGAGCTTCAGAGCGTTATTTTCCCGAATTAAGCCCTGTGAATAACTGCTTCTGAGCTCAGTTGATAAGTGGGGTCAAAAGGTGAAGATAACCCCGTCTGTGGACAAGTGGCTCTTTAATCCACAGGCTCAAGACGGTTATCCAAAGCCCTCATTGGCACATGAACACAGACTTTTGAAACGCTGTACACATTGAATAATATGGCCTGTAGAGCTTTATCCACAGAAAGGTGGCTAACTAAGAATAAACATAAAAACAAGGTTTTATAAAATTTCTCTCCTTTTTAATTTCTTTATCTGCCAGTTTTCCACAGCTGGTTAAATTTTGTGCAACGGGTTTCTTTCAGGTGAGGGAATTCCCTATACTTGTCAGCTATCCCAATTTCCCATCGACAACAGGCACGAGGTGCGTGGTGGATTTCCCTTCCCGTTTTGAAGTGATCGTCATCGGTGGCGGTCATGCCGGTACCGAGGCCGCACTTGCGTCGGCGCGTATGGGTGTCAAAACCCTATTACTGACGCACAACGTGGAAACACTCGGTCAGATGAGCTGTAACCCGGCCATTGGTGGCATTGGTAAAAGCCATCTGGTCAAGGAAATCGACGCCCTTGGCGGTGCGATGGCAACGGCTACCGATAAAGGCGGCATCCAGTTCCGCGTATTGAACAGCCGCAAAGGGCCGGCAGTACGAGCGACTCGTGCACAGGCAGACCGTGTTCTATACAAGGCCGCCATTCGCGAAATCCTCGAAAACCAGCCGAACCTGTGGATATTTCAACAAGCCTGTGACGATTTGATCGTTGAGCAGGACCAGGTACGCGGTGTTGTGACACAGATGGGTCTGCGTTTCATGGCCGACTCCGTGGTATTGACCACAGGTACGTTCCTGGGTGGACTTATCCACATCGGCATGCAGAACTATTCGGGAGGACGCGCAGGCGATCCTCCTTCGATTGCACTTGCACACCGTTTGCGTGAATTGCCACTGCGCGTAGGTCGTCTGAAAACCGGAACGCCGCCACGTATCGACGGGCGCTCGGTCGATTTTTCGGTGATGACAGAACAGCCGGGCGATACACCTATCCCGGTCATGTCCTTCCTGGGCTCCAAAGAGCAGCATCCAGAGCAGGTCAGTTGCTGGATTACTCACACAAACGCCCGTACTCACGAAATCATTGCATCCAACCTTGATCGTTCACCGATGTATTCCGGTGTGATCGAAGGTATCGGGCCGCGTTACTGCCCTTCGATCGAAGACAAGATCCATCGCTTTGCCGACAAGGAAAGCCATCAGGTCTTCATCGAACCGGAAGGCCTGACCACACATGAGCTGTACCCGAACGGTATTTCCACTTCGCTGCCGTTCGATGTGCAGTTGCAGATCGTGCGTTCGATCCGCGGCATGGAAAACGCCCATATCGTTCGCCCCGGCTATGCCATCGAATACGATTACTTCGATCCACGGGATTTGAAGTACAGCCTGGAAACCAAAGTCATCGGTGGCCTGTTCTTCGCTGGCCAGATCAACGGTACAACCGGTTATGAAGAGGCCGGCGCCCAGGGTCTGCTGGCCGGAACCAACGCTGCACTTCGTGCTCAGGGCAAGGAAAGCTGGTGCCCGCGTCGTGATGAAGCGTACATCGGCGTGCTGGTCGATGATCTGATTACCCTCGGCACGCAAGAGCCTTACCGGATGTTCACATCCCGCGCCGAATACCGTCTGATTCTGCGCGAAGACAACGCTGATCTGCGTCTGACCGAAAAAGGCCGTGAACTGGGTCTGATCGATGATGCCCGTTGGGCTGCGTTCTGCACCAAGCGCGAAAGTATCGAGCTGGAAGAACAGCGTCTGAAAAGCACATGGGTTCGTCCAGGTACCGAAAAAGGCGATGCGATTGCCGCGCATTTCGGTACACCACTGACCCACGAATACAGTCTGCTCAATCTGCTGGCACGTCCGGAAATCGATTATGCGAGCCTGGTTTCCCTTACCGGTCAGGGCTGCACTGACCCGCAAGTGGCCGAGCAGGTCGAGATCAAGACCAAATACGCCGGTTACATCGAACGTCAACAGGACGAAATTGCCCGTCTGCGCGCCAGCGAAGACACACGGCTGCCAGAAGACATCGACTACACCACGATTTCCGGGCTGTCGAAGGAAATCCAAAGCAAGCTGGGGATAACTCGTCCCGAGACGCTTGGGCAGGCATCGCGTATTCCTGGCGTAACGCCTGCGGCGATTTCCCTGTTGATGATTCATTTGAAAAAACGCGGCGCGGGCCGTCAGTTGGAGCAAAGCGCTTGAGTTCTATGGTCACCCCGCAGCATGCTCAGGAATTATCCACAGGTGCCCGTGAACTGGGCGTGGACCTGAGCGAAAAACAGCATGCTCAGTTGCTGGCTTACCTTGAACTGTTGATAAAGTGGAACAAGGCCTACAACCTGACCGCTGTGCGTAACCCGGACGAGATGGTTTCCCGCCATTTGCTCGACAGCCTGAGTGTCGTACCCTTCATCGAAGGACCACACTGGCTGGATGTTGGTAGCGGTGGCGGGATGCCCGGCATTCCGTTGGCTATCATGTTCCCGGAGATGAGCGTTTCTCTGCTCGACAGCAATGGCAAGAAAACCCGGTTTCAGACCCAGGTCAAACTGGAGCTGAAACTCGACAACCTCGAAGTTATCCACAGCCGTGCAGAGGCTTATCAGCCCGCTGTGCCGTTCACGGGGATTGTTTCCCGGGCATTCAGCAGTCTGGAAGACTTCACCGGATGGACTCGCCACATGGGCGATACCGATACGCGTTGGCTGGCGATGAAAGGGCTGCACCCAGCCGATGAACTGTTAGCATTGCCGGCAGACTTTCATCTCGATAGCGCACAAGCCTTGACCGTTCCAGGTTGCCAAGGCCAACGCCATCTGCTGATACTGCGCCGCACGGCATGACTGGGAACACAAGCAAGAATGGCTAAGGTATTCGCGATAGCGAACCAGAAAGGGGGAGTGGGTAAAACCACCACCTGTATCAACCTCGCAGCATCGCTGGTCGCGACCAAGCGACGCGTGCTGCTGATCGACCTCGATCCCCAGGGCAACGCGACCATGGGCAGCGGTGTGGATAAACACACCCTGGAAAACTCGGTATACGACTTGCTGATCGGTGAATGCGATCTGACCGATGCGATACAGTTTTCCGAACACGGCGGTTATCAACTGCTTCCGGCCAACCGTGACCTGACGGCGGCTGAAGTGGTGTTGCTGGAAATGCAGATGAAGGAGAGTCGTCTGCGCAATGCGCTGGCGCCGATCCGCGAAAACTACGATTACATCCTCATCGATTGCCCTCCGTCGCTGTCGATGCTGACCCTCAACGCTCTGGTGGCGTCCGATGGCGTGATCATCCCCATGCAGTGTGAATACTATGCACTGGAAGGGCTCAGCGACCTTGTGGATAACATCAAGCGCATCGCCGAACTGCTCAACCCTCAACTGAAAATCGAAGGGTTGCTGCGCACGATGTACGATCCGCGCCTGAGCCTGATCAACGATGTGTCGGCGCAGCTCAAGGAACACTTTGGCGATCAGCTCTACGACACGGTGATCCCCCGGAACATCAGGCTTGCGGAAGCACCGAGCTTCGGCATGCCGGTCCTGGCCTATGACAAGGCTTCCCGCGGCGCACTGGCTTACCTCGCACTGGCAGGTGAACTGGTCCGTCGTCAACGTCGCAGCTCGAAAGCCGCTCAGCCAACCTAAGGAAATCCCATGGCCGTCAAGAAACGAGGTCTCGGACGTGGGTTGGACGCACTTCTGAGCAGTCCAACCGTCAGTTCGCTGGAAGAACAGGCCGTCAAGGCCGATCAGCGCGAGTTGCAGCATGTGCCACTGGACCTGATCCAGCGCGGCAAGTATCAGCCTCGCCGCGATATGGACCCCCAGGCGCTGGAAGAACTGGCGCTCTCGATCAAGTCACAGGGCGTCATGCAGCCGATCGTGATTCGTCCGATCGCTGACAATCGCTATGAAATCATTGCGGGTGAGCGCCGCTGGCGTGCCAGCCAACAGGCAGGTGTGGAAACGATTCCTGCCATGGTGCGCGAAGTTTCGGATGAAAACGCCATTGCCATGGCGTTGATCGAGAACATCCAGCGCGAAGATCTCAACCCCATCGAAGAAGCCCTGGCCTTGCAGCGCCTGCAGCAGGAATTTCAACTGACTCAACAGCAAGTGGCTGATGCGGTTGGAAAATCGCGGGTCAGCGTGGCCAACCTGCTGCGATTGATCGCACTGCCTGATGTCATCAAGACCATGCTGTCGCATGGCGATCTGGAAATGGGTCATGCACGTGCCTTGCTCGGTTTGCCCGAAGAAAGGCAGGTCGAAGGTGCGCGACATGTTGTCGCACGTGGTCTCACGGTGCGCCAGACCGAAGCACTGGTCAGGCAGTGGCTCAGTGGCAAGCCGGCACCTGCCGAAGCACCGAAAGCCGACCCCGACATCAGTCGTCTGGAACAGCGTCTTGCCGAGCGGCTGGGCTCTGCGGTGCAGATTCGCCATGGGCAGAAGGGAAAAGGCCAGTTGGTCATCCGTTACAACTCGCTGGATGAGTTGCAAGGGGTGCTCGCTCACATCCGTTGAAACAATTGCTCTGTAGCGTGTAGTCGGAAATCACTACCTTACGGTTGAATAGGGACTTAACCGCCCCTATACTCTGCGCGCATTTTGTCGGCACAAATTATGCCAAGTTATTGATTATGGCGACCGACATTCAAGGAGCAGTAGCGATGGAATCACGCATGCCAGACCGCTTGCCGTTCCATCGGTTAGCGGTTTTTCCGGTATTGCTGGCTCAATTGATCGTTCTGCTGCTGGCGGCTTTTGCGCTCTGGCAGTGGAATGGAGTCGTAGCGGGATACTCAGGGCTTTGCGGGGGCCTGGTAGCCTGGCTGCCCAATTTGTACTTTGCTCACAAGGCTTTCCGGTTTTCCGGGGCTAGAGCAGCGCAAGCCATCGTCCGGTCTTTCTATGCCGGCGAGGCGGGCAAACTGATTTTGACGGCAGTGCTTTTTGCACTGACGTTTGCAGGTGTGAAGCCATTGGCGCCGCTAGCTGTATTCGGCGTGTTCATGTTGATCCAGGTGGTCAACTGGTTCGCTCCCCTGCTAACGAGAACAAGACTTTCGAGACCTTAGGGCGTTTGAGGCAAAAATGGCAGAGCAAACAGCTTCGGGCTATATCCAGCACCACTTGCAGAACCTGACTTTCGGTCAGCTACCCAACGGCAGCTGGGGCTTTGCCCACACCGCAGCAGAAGCAAAGGAAATGGGCTTTTGGGCTTTCCACGTCGATACCCTCGGCTGGTCGGTCGCATTGGGCCTTATCTTCGTTCTTCTTTTCCGCATGGCGGCCAAGAAGGCAACTTCCGGTCAACCCGGCGCTCTGCAGAACTTCGTTGAAGTTCTGGTCGAGTTCGTCGATGGCAGCGTGAAGGACAGCTTCCACGGCCGTAGCGCCGTGATCGCCCCTCTGGCCCTGACCATTTTCGTCTGGGTATTCCTGATGAACGCCATCGACCTGGTACCGGTCGACTGGATTCCTCAGCTGGCGATCCTGTTCTCGGGTGACGCACACATTCCTTTCCGTGCCGTTTCGACCACTGACCCGAATGCCACTCTGGGCATGGCGCTGTCGGTCTTCGCACTGATCATTTTCTACAGCATCAAGGTCAAGGGCATCGGTGGTTTCATCGGCGAACTGACCCTTCACCCGTTCGGCAGCAAGAACCTCTTCGTTCAGGCGCTGTTGATTCCGGTGAACTTCCTGCTTGAATTCGTGACTCTGGTCGCCAAGCCTATTTCGCTGGCACTGCGTCTGTTCGGCAACATGTACGCTGGCGAGCTGGTATTCATCCTGATCGCGGTCATGTTCGGCAGCGGCCTGCTCTGGCTCAGTGGCCTGGGTGTGGTGCTGCAATGGGCGTGGGCTGTATTCCACATCCTGATCATCACCCTGCAAGCGTTCATCTTCATGATGCTGACCATCGTCTACCTGTCGATGGCTCACGAAGATAACCATTAAGATCCGCCTCGGCGTGTCTGATGACCCTCTCGCCCTGGGTGAGAGGGAGCCGCAAGCGGCTGATGTAACAAACGATTTTGCTTTACCGCTTTAATCTAAAAAACCTAACCAATACGACGTAAAAGTCGGGAGGAAAGATGGAAACTGTAGTTGGTCTAACCGCTATCGCTGTTGCACTGTTGATCGGCCTGGGCGCACTGGGTACTGCAATCGGTTTCGGCCTGTTGGGCGGCAAATTCCTGGAAGGCGCTGCGCGTCAACCAGAAATGGTCCCAATGCTGCAAGTTAAAATGTTCATCGTTGCGGGTCTGCTCGACGCCGTTACCATGATCGGTGTTGGTATCGCTCTGTTCTTCACCTTTGCGAACCCCTTCGTTGGTCAACTCGTTGGCTAATCGCTCGATTTTTCGAGTTGATTGGTGTGATGGACAACGAACGAGCGAGGTGTTGGCGTGAATATTAATGCAACCCTGATTGGCCAGTCCGTTGCGTTCTTCATTTTTGTGCTGTTCTGCATGAAGTTCGTGTGGCCTCCGGTCATCGCGGCTTTGCACGAACGTCAGAAGAAGATCGCGGATGGACTGGACGCTGCTACACGAGCAGCTCGCGACCTGGAGCTGGCCCAAGACAAAGTGGGTCAACAACTGCGCGAAGCTAAGGCTCAGGCAGCTGAAATCATTGAGCAAGCCAAGAAACGCGGTACTCAGATCGTCGACGAAGCCCGTGAACAGGCTCGCGTTGAAGCTGACCGTGTGAAGGCTCAGGCTCAGGCCGAGATCGAGCAGGAACTGAACAGTGTCAAAGACGCTCTGCGCGCCCAACTGGGTAGCCTGGCAGTCAATGGCGCCGAGAAGATCCTGGGTGCCACAATCGATCAAAACGCGCACGCGGAGCTGGTTAACAAACTGGCTGCTGAAATTTAAGCGAGGGCGATCATGGCAGAACTGACCACGTTGGCCCGACCTTACGCTAAGGCGGCCTTCGAGCACGCGCAGGCCCACCAGCAACTGGCCAATTGGTCAGCCATGCTCGGCCTGGCTGCTGCAGTGTCGCAAGACGACACCGTGCAGCGCCTGCTCAAGGCCCCGCGACTGACGAGCGCACAAAAGGCCACCACTTTTATTGAAGTGTGTGGCGAGAAGTTCGATGCTCAGGCACAGAATTTCATCCATGTCGTTGCTGAAAACGACCGTCTCCCGCTTCTGCCGGAGATCGCCGAACTGTTCGACCTGTACAAGGCCGAGCAGGAAAAATCGGTCGATGTGGATGTCACCAGTGCTTTTGCATTGAACCAAGAACAGCAAGACAAACTCGCCAAGGTTCTCAGTGCACGGCTCGGCCGGGAAGTGCGCCTGCACGCTGCGGAGGATGCCACCCTGATCGGTGGTGTCGTGATCCGCGCCGGCGACCTGGTTATCGATGGCTCAGTTCGCGGCAAGATCGCGCAACTAGCCGAAGCATTGAAATCTTGAGTTTGAAGGGGCAGCAGAGCAATGCAGCAACTCAATCCTTCCGAAATAAGTGAAATCATCAAGGGTCGCATCGAGAAGCTCGATGTAACCTCTCAAGCCCGTAACGAAGGCACTGTCGTCAGCGTGTCTGACGGTATCGTTCGGATTCACGGTCTGGCCGACGTCATGTACGGCGAAATGATCGAGTTCCCGGGCGGCGTCTACGGTATGGCGCTGAACCTTGAGCAAGACTCCGTAGGTGCCGTTGTACTGGGTGCCTACATGACTCTGGCTGAAGGCATGAGCGCCAAGTGCACTGGCCGCATCCTGGAAGTTCCGGTTGGTAAGGAACTGCTGGGTCGCGTTGTCGACGCACTGGGCAACCCTGTTGACGGTAAAGGTCCGCTGAACAACACCGAGACCGACGCGGTCGAGAAAGTTGCTCCAGGCGTGATCTGGCGTAAGTCGGTCGACCAGCCTGTACAGACAGGTTACAAAGCCGTCGACGCAATGATTCCAGTCGGCCGTGGCCAGCGTGAGCTGATCATCGGTGACCGCCAGATCGGTAAAACCGCCATGGCGATCGACGCGATCATCAACCAGAAAAACAGCGGCATCTTCTGCGTATACGTTGCAGTCGGTCAGAAACAATCGACCATCGCCAACGTTGTTCGCAAACTCGAAGAAAACGGTGCACTGGCTAACACCATCATCGTTGCTGCAAGTGCTTCCGAATCCGCTGCGCTGCAATTCCTTGCTCCGTACTCGGGTTGCACCATGGGCGAATACTTCCGCGACCGCGGTGAAGACGCGCTGATCGTTTATGACGATCTGTCCAAGCAAGCAGTGGCTTACCGCCAGATTTCCCTGCTGCTGCGCCGTCCACCAGGACGTGAGGCCTACCCAGGTGACGTGTTCTATCTCCACTCCCGTCTGCTGGAGCGCGCATCGCGTGTTTCCGAAGAGTACGTAGAGAAGTTCACCAACGGCGCAGTGACCGGCAAAACCGGTTCCCTGACTGCACTGCCGATCATCGAAACCCAGGCTGGCGACGTTTCCGCGTTCGTTCCGACCAACGTGATTTCCATCACCGACGGTCAGATCTTCCTGGAATCGGCCATGTTCAACTCCGGCATCCGTCCGGCTGTGAACGCCGGTGTTTCGGTTTCCCGTGTAGGTGGTGCCGCTCAGACCAAGATCATCAAGAAGCTTTCCGGTGGTATCCGTACCGCTCTGGCTCAGTACCGTGAACTGGCTGCATTCGCACAGTTCGCTTCTGACCTGGACGAAGCGACCCGCAAGCAGCTTGAGCATGGTCAGCGCGTTACCGAGCTGATGAAGCAGAAGCAATACGCGCCGATGTCCATCGCCGATATGTCGCTGTCCCTGTATGCCGCTGAACGTGGCTTCCTGGTGGACATCGAGATTCCAAAAATCGGCAGCTTCGAGCAGGCTCTGATTGCTTACTTCAACCGCGATCACGCCGACTTGATGGCGAAGATCAACGTGAAGGGTGACTTCAATGACGAAATCGACGCTGGCCTCAAAGCCGGTATCGAGAAGTTCAAGGCCACCCAAACCTGGTAAGCCGCAGCGGGAGCCGAGAGGTTCCCGCTTGCTAACCTGATAGGTGTTACATGGCAGGCGCAAAAGAGATTCGCAGCAAGATTGCGAGCATCAAAAGCACGCAAAAGATCACCAGCGCCATGGAAAAAGTGGCGGTCAGCAAAATGCGCAAGGCTCAGACTCGCATGGCTGCTAGCCGTCCTTACGCGGAGCGCATCCGCCAGGTGATTGGTCATCTTGCCAACGCGAACCCGGAGTATCGCCACCCGTTCATGATCGAGCGCGAAGTAAAGCGTGTCGGTTATGTCGTCGTGAGCAGTGACCGTGGTTTGTGCGGTGGCTTGAATACCAACCTGTTCAAGGCTTTGGTCAAGGACATGGCGGTAAACCGTGAAAACGGCGTAGAGATCGATCTGTGCGTGGTCGGCAGCAAAGGTGCGGCATTTTTCCGCAACTTCGGCGGTAACGTCGTCGCTGCGATCAGCCACCTGGGCGAAGAGCCGTCGATCAATGATCTGATCGGCAGCGTCAAGGTGATGCTGGATGCCTACCTGGATGGTCGAATTGATCGCCTGTCCGTGGTATCCAACAAGTTCATCAACACCATGACCCAGCAGCCAACGGTGGAGCAATTGATTCCGCTGGTGGCAACCCCGGATCAGAAACTCAAGCACCACTGGGACTATCTCTACGAACCCGATGCCAAAGAGCTGCTTGACGGCTTGATGGTTCGCTACGTTGAGTCGCAGGTGTACCAGGCGGTGGTCGAGAACAACGCGGCTGAACAAGCTGCGCGGATGATCGCGATGAAGAACGCCACAGACAACGCCGGTGATTTGATCAGCGATTTGCAGCTGATCTACAACAAGGCGCGTCAGGCAGCGATCACCCAGGAGATCTCGGAAATCGTCGGCGGCGCTGCCGCGGTTTAACGGTTCAAATATTAGAGGAACCAGCTAATGAGTAGCGGACGTATCGTTCAAATCATCGGCGCCGTTATCGACGTGGAATTCCCACGCGACAGCGTACCGAGCATCTATAACGCGCTGAGTGTACAAGGCGCGGAAACCACTCTCGAAGTTCAGCAGCAGCTGGGCGACGGCGTGGTTCGTACCATTGCAATGGGTTCGACCGAAGGCTTGAAGCGCGGTCTGAACGTCAACGACAGCGGCGCAGCCATCTCCGTACCGGTCGGTAAAGCGACTCTGGGCCGGATCATGGACGTCCTGGGCAACCCGATCGACGAAGCCGGTCCTATCGGTGAAGAAGAGCGTTGGGGCATTCACCGTCCTGCGCCGTCCTTCGCTGAACAGGCAGGTGGTAACGATCTGCTGGAAACCGGCATCAAGGTTATCGACCTGGTTTGCCCGTTCGCCAAGGGTGGTAAAGTCGGTCTGTTCGGTGGTGCCGGTGTCGGCAAGACCGTAAACATGATGGAACTGATCCGTAACATCGCCATCGAGCACAGCGGTTATTCCGTGTTCGCCGGTGTGGGTGAGCGTACTCGTGAGGGTAACGACTTCTACCACGAGATGAAGGACTCCAACGTTCTGGACAAGGTAGCACTGGTCTACGGTCAGATGAACGAGCCACCAGGAAACCGTCTGCGTGTAGCGCTGACCGGCCTGACCATGGCTGAGAAGTTCCGTGACGAAGGTAACGACGTTCTGCTGTTCGTCGACAACATCTATCGTAACACCCTGGCCGGTACCGAAGTATCCGCACTGCTGGGCCGTATGCCTTCCGCAGTAGGTTACCAACCGACCCTGGCTGAAGAGATGGGCGCCCTGCAAGAGCGTATCACTTCGACCAAGAACGGTTCGATCACCTCGATCCAGGCCGTATACGTACCTGCGGACGACCTGACTGACCCGTCGCCAGCGACCACGTTCGCCCACCTGGACGCAACCGTCGTACTGTCCCGTGACATCGCTTCCCTGGGTATCTACCCAGCGGTAGACCCACTGGACTCGACTTCGCGCCAGCTGGATCCGAACATCATCGGCCAGGAACACTACGACACCGCTCGCGGCGTTCAGTACGTGTTGCAGCGTTACAAAGAGCTGAAGGACATCATCGCGATCCTGGGTATGGACGAGCTGTCGGAAGCCGACAAGCAGTTGGTAAACCGTGCTCGTAAGATCCAGCGCTTCCTGTCGCAGCCGTTCTTCGTGGCTGAAGTCTTCACTGGTGCATCGGGTAAATACGTTTCCCTGAAAGACACCATTGCTGGCTTCAAAGGCATCCTCAACGGTGACTACGACCACCTGCCAGAACAAGCGTTCTACATGGTCGGCGGCATCGAAGAAGCGATCGAGAAAGCCAAGAAACTGTAATCCCGGCGCCCGGCAACGGGCGCTAATTAGGTTGAGGCAAGCAAATGGCTATGACAGTCCATTGCGACATCGTCAGCGCGGAAGGAGAAATCTTCTCCGGTCTGGTCGAGATGGTGATTGCGCACGGCAACCTGGGTGATCTCGGTATCGCTCCAGGCCACGCGCCTCTGATCACTAATCTGGTCCCTGGCCCGATCCGCTTGATCAAGCAGGGTGGGGAAGCCGAGGTGTTCTACATCTCCGGTGGTTTCCTCGAGGTTCAGCCGAACATGGTCAAGGTGCTTGCCGATACTGTGCAACGTGCTGCCGACCTGGACGAAGCTTCTGCTCAGGCCGCCGTCAAGGCTGCCGAGAAGGCCCTGAACGAAAAAGGCGCAGATTTCGATTACGGATCTGCGACAGCTCGTCTGGCCGAGGCTGCAGCTCAGCTGCGCACCGTTCAGCAAATTCGCAAGAAGTTCGGCGGCTAACCCCGCTGGTTTCAATGCGCGATTGAGTAAAAGGGTAGCCTCGGCTACCCTTTTTCTTTTTCAGAATCAGTCCCTTCACGGCCGTGTAGGCCGCCCAGTTGGTGTCCCCATGTCTCTCGATATTGTCATTCTTGCCGCTGGCCAAGGTACCCGGATGCGTTCGGCCTTGCCCAAAGTCCTGCACCCTGTTGCGGGTAACTCCATGCTGGGTCATGTTATCCACAGCGCACGACAGTTATCCCCAAACCGCATTCATGTCGTGATCGGTCATGGGGCCGATGCCGTACGTGAGCGTCTGGCGGCGGATGACCTGAACTTCGTCATGCAGGACAAGCAACTCGGTACCGGGCATGCCGTGGCCCAGGCACTGCCTGAACTGAACGCCGATACCGTCCTGATTCTTTACGGCGATGTGCCGTTGATCGAAGTCCAGACCCTGCAGCGCCTGCTTGAGCAGGTCACGCCGGAACAATTGGGCCTGTTGACCGTGACACTGGATGACCCGACCGGCTACGGACGCATCGTGCGTGACGAACAGAACCGGGTCTGTGCGATTATTGAGCACAAGGATGCCAGCGAAGCCCAGAAAGCTATTACCGAAGGCAATACCGGCATCCTGGCTGTGCCCGGCAAACGGCTGGCCGATTGGCTCGGACGTCTGTCCAACAACAATGCTCAGGGCGAGTACTACCTGACGGACGTGATTGCCATGGCTGTCAGCGATGGTCTGGTGGTCGCCACCGAACAACCGCTCGACGCGATGGAAGTGCAGGGCGCCAATGACCGCAAGCAATTGGCTGAACTGGAACGTCATTATCAGTTGCGCGAAGCCCGTCGTGTAATGGCGGCTGGTGTGACGCTGCGTGATCCGGCACGTTTCGACGTACGCGGTGAAGTGACGGTTGGCCGTGATGTGCTGATCGACATTAACGTGATCCTGGAAGGTCGCGTGATCATTGAAGACGACGTGGTCATCGGCCCTAATTGCGTCATCAAGGACAGCACCTTGCGCAAAGGTGTGGTGGTCAAGGCCAACAGCCACATCGAAGGCGCGATTCTGGGTGAAGGCAGCGACGCAGGCCCGTTCGCTCGTCTGCGTCCAGGCAGCGTTCTGGGAGCCAAGGCCCATGTGGGTAACTTTGTCGAACTCAAGAATGCTCACCTCGGGGACGGCGCAAAAGCCGGACACCTGACGTACCTGGGCGATGCCGAAATCGGTGCAAGAACCAACATTGGCGCTGGCACCATCACCTGTAACTACGATGGGGCCAACAAGCACAAGACCGTGCTGGGTGAGGATGTGTTCATCGGTTCCAACAACTCGCTGGTCGCACCTGTGGATATCTCTTCAGGCGCCAGCACTGCGGCGGGTTCTACCATCACCCAGAACATTCCTGCCGAACAACTGGGCGTTGCCCGCGCACGGCAGCGCAACATCGAAGGCTGGAAGCGGCCCGTGAAGATCAAGAAGTAAGAATCTGTAGGAGCGAATTCATTCGCGAAGAACGATTTTTCGCGGATAAATCCGCTCCTACGGGTTGACCGTCTATTGAGAATAGGGTTTTATTGCTTTCGTTATCTTTTGAAACGAAACTTTAAGCCGAAATGTCGAAACGTAATACACCTCAACGTCGCCACAGCATCCTTGCCTTGCTCAATGAGCAGGGCGAAGTGAGTGTCGATGATCTGGCCAGACGCTTTGAAACTTCGGAGGTTACGATTCGTAAGGATCTGGGCGCTCTCGAAAGCAATGGCCTGCTCCTGCGTCGTTACGGCGGTGCAATCCCCTTGCCCCATGAGTTGATTGCCGAAGGCAGCCAGCCCGTTTCCCGATACAAACAGGCCATTGCCCGTGCGGCCGCCGCCCGTATCCGCGAACATGCGCGCATCATTGTGGACAGTGGCAGTACCACGGCTGCACTGATTCCAGAACTGGGCGTACAACCGGGCCTTGTCGTCATGACCAACTCCCTGCATGTCGCACGTGCCCTGACCGAACTGGAACATGAGCCAGTGCTGTTGATGACCGGTGGCACTTGGGACCCGCACTCCGAATCTTTCCAGGGGCAGGTAGCCGAGCAAGTGCTGCGTTCCTACGACTTCGATCAACTGTTCATCGGTGCCGATGGCATCGATTTGATCCGTGGTACCACGACTTTCAATGAGTTGCTGGGCCTGAGCCGTGTCATGGCTGAAGTTGCCCGGGAAGTCATCGTCATGGTCGAAGCCGATAAGGTCGGCCGCAAGATTCCCAATCTGGAACTGCCCTGGAGCAGTATCCATACCCTTATCACCGATGAGCGCCTGTCCATCGAGGCGCGTGAACAGATAAAAGCCCGCGGCATTACCCTGATTTGTGCCGCTGTCAGCTAGGAGAGAACCATGTGTGGAATTGTCGGCGCCGTTGCTGAACGTAATATCACCGCCATTTTGCTGGAAGGCCTCAAACGCCTTGAATACCGTGGCTACGACAGCGCAGGCGTAGCGGTTTTCAGCAATGAAGGCACTCTCGAGCGTCGTCGCCGCTCGGGCAAGGTCAGTGAGCTGGAGCAGGCGCTTGCCGGCGAGCCACTGGTTGGCCGTCTGGGGATCGCCCACACGCGCTGGGCAACCCACGGTGCGCCCTGTGAGCGTAATGCCCACCCGCATTTCTCGGCCGACGAACTGGCAGTTGTCCACAACGGCATCATTGAAAACCACGAAGCCCTGCGCGAACGCCTCAAAGGCCTGGGCTATGCGTTTGTGTCCGATACCGATACCGAAGTCATCGTTCACCTGCTGCACCACAAGCTCAAGGACATGCCTGACCTAGCCGATGCCCTGAAGGCCGCAGTCAAGGAACTGCACGGTGCCTATGGTCTGGCCGTCATCAGCGCCAAACAGCCGGACCGCCTGCTGGCCGCTCGCAGTGGCAGCCCGCTGGTGATTGGTCTGGGCCTTGGCGAGAACTTCCTGGCGTCGGACCAGTTGGCCCTGCGTCAGGTCACCGACCGCTTCATGTACCTGGAGGAGGGCGATATCGCCGAGATTCGTCGCGACACCGTCCAGATCTGGACGGTGGACGGTCTGCCGGTCGTTCGTGAAACCGTGCAATACCACGAAGGTGCTGAAGCCGCCGACAAGGGCGAGTATCGCCACTTCATGCTCAAGGAAATCCACGAGCAGCCCAAGGTTGTGCAACGCACTCTGGAAGGTCGCCTGGGGCAGCAGCAGGTTCTGGTTCATGCCTTTGGCCCACAAGCGGCTGAACTGTTCGCCAAAGTGCGTAACGTACAGATCGTGGCCTGCGGCACCAGCTATCACGCCGGCATGGTGGCGCGTTACTGGCTTGAAGGTCTGGCCGGCATTCCTTGCCAGGTCGAAGTGGCCAGCGAGTTCCGCTATCGCAAGGTAGTCGTCCAGCCTGACACCCTGTTCGTCTCGATCTCCCAGTCCGGCGAAACCGCCGATACCCTGGCCGCGCTGCGCAACGCCAAGGAACTGGGCTTCCTGGCCAGCCTGGCGATCTGCAACGTGGGCATCAGCTCGTTGGTGCGTGAGTCGGACCTGACCCTGTTGACCCAGGCCGGTCCTGAAATCGGCGTAGCCTCCACCAAGGCCTTCACCACCCAACTGGTGGCCCTGCTGCTGCTGACCCTGTCCCTCGGACAGGTCAAAGGTACGCTGGAAAACGGCGTTGAAGCCGAACTGGTCGAAGAACTGCGTCGCCTGCCGACCCGTCTGGGCGAAGCACTGGCCATGGACAGCACCGTCGAGAAAGTCGCCGAGCTATTCGCCGAGAAGCACCACACCCTGTTCCTGGGCCGTGGCGCTCAATTCCCGGTGGCGATGGAAGGAGCCCTCAAGCTCAAGGAAATCTCCTACATCCACGCCGAAGCCTACCCGGCTGGCGAACTCAAACACGGCCCGCTGGCGCTTGTGGATAACGACATGCCAGTCGTCACCGTTGCTCCAAACAACGAACTGCTGGAAAAACTCAAATCCAACCTCCAGGAAGTCCGCGCCCGTGGCGGTGAACTGGTGGTATTCGCCGACGAACAGGCTGAGATGAAAAACGGCGAAGGCACCCACGTGATCGCCATACCCCACATCATCGACACCCTGGCCCCGATCCTCTACACCATCCCGCTGCAACTGCTCTCGTACTATGTGGCCGTGTTGAAGGGTACGGATGTTGACCAGCCGCGGAATCTGGCGAAGTCTGTGACGGTGGAGTGAGTTATCCACAGGTGTTGATGTGGTGTGGTTTTAGAGAATTAAAGCTGTCGCAGGAGCCGGTGAGGGTCACCCACTTCGGCTCCTGCTACGCCTCTTGGCTTCCAATTTTCTTACGACCTGCCTGTCTCGTCGAGTCGTCTATTCATTCAGTTTAAGACGATTCAAGTAGCACAGCAGCACGAATGCTACGGCGATAGATCCGGTTTACCCTGAGTCTATGCGCCGCATGCAGGAGTAGCCTACTCTGCCGCCGATGCTGATGCGATTTCGGCCCAGACTGCTGATTTATTCTGCCACCTGCGGCATCTGTAGAGAGGGTATTCTTGTACTCTTGTTTGGGTTAATGAACACCGACAGCCTGGGGCAAAACCGTATCAGTGGTGACACAGTCTTCATTGAACGATCCGCCACGATATCAATTCGATCACTAGCTCGCGCTGTAGATCGAGTAAGGAGGGAATAATGGCCGACCGGCATTCGATTCGGGTTGAAAAATCCACCGGCGCCCGAGACTACAGCGTCGAGTTTCAGACCGAAGATAAATATGCGGACAAATGGAAAAACGTACTTCGCTCGGCGCACCTAAACAAACTCCCGGTTTCGTGTCAGTGCGCGGGCCTAGGCCCGCGGCGGTTTGCTGTTAGGTATATGTCAGGCAGCGATAGCTATCACTTGGCCAGATTTCCCGATTCAGGGGAAGAACACGCACTCAATTGCGTGTACCAGTCGATGAAATCTAACAAAACAGGTCTCCAAGGGTATAGTAAGGGCGTGGTCGAGGAGACCGGCGATGGTGACCTTCGAATAAAACTCACGTTGTCACTGCGCAAGCAAGAGGCTGCTGACTCAGGTGAACCTCGTGCTGAGCGCAGCTACTCGCCAAGCGTATATGCAAAGAAGCCAGCCATGACGTTGCTTGGATTGCTGCACCTGTTATGGACAGAGGCAAATTTGAATTCGTGGTGGCCAAGCTTGGCTGGAAGACGTGATATGTTCGTTGTTCATCTCAGGCTTATCCAGGCCGCAAGCAGAATAACCACGAACCGCCTTCGGCTTGATGATGCGCTCGTGGTTGCTGCCCCCACATCAGGCGGGGCTCAACAGAGGGCAAACGAGGTCAAGGTTGCCAGCGCGATACGCAACAGCCGCCGTCTTCTAGTAATCGCACCGCTGGCTGCTCACACTAAGGAACGTGCCGCAGGAACCTCCGGCTTCCTTGCTATCAAAGGGTTCCATGGCGTCCCCAAGCTGTCCCTTGATCAAGAAACATGGGCCGCTGTCTGTAAGCGTTTCCCCCGCGAGCTCATAGCTTGGGCTCACGGCAAGCGGATTGTGGCCATCGTTCAGACAGACAAACCGGAAAGTGCATCTGCAGCACAAGCGCTCAATATCGCCCTCATGCACGTGAGCGAAGAATGGGTGCCGGTCGATTCGTTATACGAAAGCACAATTGAGGCGAAGCTACGAGCGGAGAACAGGCATTTCAACAAACCTCTGAGGTTTGACGCCGAGGAAGACTCTGTTTTCCCCGATTTTTGGCTGCTTGATCTACCCAGTAACCGAGAGCTACCTATGGAAGTCTATGGCCTCAGCGACAAGAAGTATCTGGAGCGGAAAGCCGAAAAAACTCTGCACTACGCCAAGGAATACGGTACTCAAGGCTGGTGGCAATGGGACGCGGCAAAAGATCCGGAAGGCTTGGCAATCGATCCTTTTCCAGTGCCTAAACCATAAGCAGTGCCAAAGCTGATTGTTTTGTACGGCAAAACCCTCTGGAAACGCTTTGAATGTAGCGTTTATGGAGCGCTTACAAATAAAGTGACTCTAATCAATGCTTCTACGTATTCAGCTCGATGAAGCAATATGCTCCTTTATCGAACGAAGCGGCATTGGCTCGAGCTGAGTAAGGCCGCTATCAAGCACGAGAAACACCTTTAGCGCGTATAGGCGTTCTAGTTGGACTCGAAACTCTGTATTCTCGATATCCTTGGCGTGCTGAGTCGGAATGAAGTTTACGGCTATGAAGTAGAGCTCAGGTATTTGTTAATGAAAGTGATCAATTCCTACCGTGCAGAAGGATGTCTGTGTGGAGTCAAACGCTACGACTTTTAGGAATGATCAAGACTTCCTGCCCGAGGATCATCTCCTGCCCTTTAGGGTAGTTCGTGTTAGTTGCCTTGCAATGAATATGAAATTTCGCTCGGCCGGCATAACCGTCATTCACAATCTCAATGCGCAGCGTCTCTTTTTCACCGGCCTTGATCGTCGCATGCGCGGCGGTTGTATTAATTTTTAGCGGGTGTTCAAGGTCATGAAGCACTAGTAATCCGTCATAGTGAATTGCTACATCAACGGGGACCTCACCTGCGTTTCTAATTTCGAGCTCTGTTAGGTGCCCACCATAATTCCACGCCCCCAGCCGGCAATCATACTTCAGAGAAATTGTATATTTCGTATCATGACTTTTTATCGTTTGGGCAAGAGCTTTAGTCGAGTTCGACGCAGACTTCTTTGTCCATCGGTAAGCCATAAAAGCGATTAAAGCGATTACAACGGGTACGTAAGGAAGATAACTGTTTAGACTCATATTGCGGTCTCGATGAGCATATGTATGGAAATTTTACCCTCATCAGAAGGGCGATTAAGGATACCAGCCGGCTTTTGTGGCGTGTACAGAATTGTTCTATATCAAGATTCATCTCGCTGTAGCCGCTGAAGCAAGATTGCCTCGCTTGCTGCGTTTCACTGACCCAGGATTTTTTACGTGAATTATTACCGACGCTCGCGATGGCAGCTTCGCACCCATCCTGATCCCGAAGCATAAACGCCGTTTCACTGGCTTTGATGACAAGATCATTGCCATGTACGCCCGCGGTATGACCGTACGTGAGATCCGCGCGTTCCTGTCCGAGCAGTATGGAAGCGATGTGTCGCATGATTTCATCAGTTCAGTAACCGATGCGGTTTTGGAGGAGATTGGCACATGGCAGCAACGCCCCCTGGAGCCTATGTACCCGGTCATTTTCTTCGATGCACTACGGGTTAAAATTCGCGACGAGGGTTTGGTGTGCAACAAAGCGATCTATCTGGCACTGGGCGTATTACTGGATGGCACGCGCGACATAAAAAGCGAACTATATTCCTCGCTCCACTCCTCTCGAAGATCTCAAAATGACATCATCCAGTGCAGCACAATCTTCTGTTCAGGCTTTGATTCCATTTACAGGCTTTTACACGCTGGACCCTGAAATCGGTTCATTCGTTATGGTGGGTACGGATCAGGTCACTTCAGGTGCTTCCACCACCTATACGGCGAAGATCACCGTGTCCAAGGATGGCCAGACATCGGAACAGTTTTCCCTGGGCGATAACTGCACGTTCAGTGATAACACGCTGGTCATTTCGGCCACTGTTCCCGGTGGCACCAGTGCGAAGCTTGTCTTCGATAACTCGAAAGGCATCAGTTCTGTAACCGGTACGATCAGTAATGAAGGGTCTGTATCGATGAGTGTTTCAGGCACGTCGCCTTTCGCGCCGATTGATCTCGCGCTGTGGAGCGGCACTTACTATACCCAGGGGCCGGTAGAGAATAAGGTCTACCCTTACACCGCAATGCTGAAGATCAATTCAGATGGCACGGTCTATTTTGCTGCCGATGGCAAGAACCTGACTCCGGTCCAGAACTATTCGTATGACTACGCCATGTTTGTCATCGCCTTGGTTCTTGACTCCGGGTTGCGCCTTTTTGAAATGGGAACCGCTTCTGGGTGGGGACGTGTAGCCGGTAGCGCGGAAAATGGTCAGATGCTGGTCAGCATCAGGCTTCAAGAGCCAGCACCGAACCTATAAGGTTACGCATCAAGGTCGCCTTTCTGACTCGTGCGAGATCAGTCGGGAGGGCGTCTTCCATCCTGCGCAAATCAAGGAGATGAAGTACGGATGAGTAACCGAATCCTTGGCACGCTCGTGTGTGCGATGGCCCTGCAGATCACCACGGTCAATGCCTCTGAGCCTCCCGCCAATGAGACCCCGGCTGTTCAGCACATTACCCGGGCTGGCGAGCAGGCTTCGATAGCGGGTTCCGAACAGGTTTTCACCGGCAAGGCGCGGATTGATCCGATCTGGTCGGCCGACAAGAACATCAATGCCTCCGCAGCCATGGTCACGTTCGAGCCAGGGGCCCGTTCAGCCTGGCATACGCATCCTGCGGGGCAGCGGCTCATCGTCACTTCGGGCGTCGGGCTGACTCAAGAGTGGGGTGGCCCTGTACAGGTGATCCGGCCCGGTGATGTGATCTGGTGCCCTCCGGGCGTCAAACACTGGCACGGCGCAACACCTGAAACAGCCATGACGCACATGGCCATCACCGGCATGCTCGATGGCAAGAATGTGAGCTGGATGGAGAAGGTGAGCGATGAGCAGTACCGTGACCCGCGCAAGCCATAAGGCAGGGGTTGCAGTTCTACCCTTGATACCGCAACGCGTCGACCACCAGTGAAAAGGCCTGCGAAGAGTATTGGCGGTTCGGGTAGTAGAGGTGATAACCGGTACATGCCGGGCACCAGTCTTCCAGTACGTTGACGAGCTTTCCTGCGTCAATCAATGGCCTGACCTGATCTTCCGGCAGGTAGGCCAGCCCGAGCCCGTCCAGGACGGCGTTCAACCGCAGGGCAATGCTGTTGAAGGTCAACTGCCCTTCGACACGGACCTTGACCTCATTCCCGTCTTTCAAGAAATCCCACACAAAAATCTCTCCATGGGTGGGAAAGCGGATATTGATGCAGTTATGCACAGCCAGATCCTGCGGGATGTGGGGCTGTGGATATCTTGCGAAATAAGCGGGAGAGCCTACGACCAGCCAGCGCAAGTCGGGGCTGATTCTGACGGCAATCATGTCCTTGGCGACCTTGTCGCCGAGGCGGACACCAATGTCATAACGATCGGCAACGATATCGACCAGTCCTGAGTCGATGCTCACCTCGACGTTGATCAGAGGGTATTGAGGCAGAAGTCTTGTCAGGGCGGGGGCGATGAACGCAAGCGATGCGTGTTCGCTGGCCGTGATGCGGACAGTGCCCACCGGCTTTTCACGGTCTTCGGTCAGGATGGCCAGTTCGGCCTCGATTTCCTCGAAGCGAGGCTTGACCATTTGCAGCAGCCGCTCGCCAGCTTGTGTCGGTGCAACGCTGCGGGTCGTGCGGGTCAACAGACGCAGGCCAAGCCGCGATTCAAGGTTGCGGATGGTATGGCTGAGCGCTGATTGGGACACCCCCAGTCTTGCGGCCGCCTTGGTGAAGCTGCGCTCGGTTGCCACAACGGTAAAGGCAGAAAGGTCGTTGAAGCTTTCCGGTGGCATTCAGTATTCCTTCCAGTCGGGAACGCAAAGAGGGGATGAGTCGCCGTGGATCGCCTCAGGTGGTGCGAAGGTAAACCAGTGGGTTCGACAGCACTATGTCATCTGAATGCATACAGATATGAATTAAGCTCATTAAAGCGGTATAGGCCTGTAAATCCAGAAGTCTTGTCGAGACTGGACAGGCCAATTTCCTCCTTCACTTGACTCGGTTATATTCGACACAAATGCCATCATCTCTCACACAAGATATGACCTCATGATCAAAGCCAGTCTTCGTAGCCACCTGACCTTATGGTGTGCAGGCTTGTCGCTGTTCACACTCATGAGTGTGGGCTTTTATGTGGGGCATATCGCCACCGAACAGATGAAGCAGGCGAGTGCCAACACGTTGTTGAGTACGGCCAAGTCGGCTGCGACCTTGTTGGGTGCCCAGCTTTATGAGCGGCAGCTTGAAATGCACCTGCTCAGCCAGGAATCCCACTTGATGAGCGGCAATCTGGACGACCCGGCCATCCTGCGGTCGATGGAGCTGCGCAGCCAGTCCCATTCCGAGTACGCCTGGATGGGGGTGGCCGACACGGAGGGGCGCGTGCGGCAGGCGGTGAAAGGCTTGCTGGTCCATCAATCGGTCAAGGAGCGCCCCTGGTTCAAGGCGGGGCTGGAAGGTTCCTACACCGGCGATCCACATGAGGCCGTCCTGCTGGCCAAGCTGCTGCCCAACCCCAGTGGCGAGCCTGTGCGTTTCATCGATTTCGCTTCACCCATCCGCAATGCCGACGGCAAGGTGGTGGGTGTACTGAGCGCCCATGCGCACTGGAGCTGGATGGCCAGGATTGTCGAAGCGGCAGTCTTGCGCGAAGGCATGCTGACGGACACACAGGTTCTGATTGTCGATCATGCGGGTGATGTTCTTTATCCACAGCAGCGTCTCGGGGAAAAACACCCCGAACTGCTTAAGTCTTCCGAGCCGGGCTGGTTCGTGGGCGACGACTTCCTGACCAGTGTGGTAAGGGTGCCGACCCCGACGATTTCAGGGCTGGCCTGGTATGTTGCGGTTCGCCAGCCACTGGATCAGGCGCTTCAACCGGCCCATAGCCTGTTTTACCGATTGCTGGGGCTGGGCTTCATTGCCGCACTGGCATTTGGACTGGCGGCCTATTACCTGGCGCTGTACCTCAGCCGTCCGATCGAAGAGTTGGCAAAGTCGGCCAGACAGGTCCAGGAGCAGAAGCCGGACGTGAGTTTCCCCCTCAGCCATTCCGTGCTGGAAATTGCCCAGTTGGGTCAGTCGATCCAGAACATGACGCAATCCCTTTTGGGCAAGGAGCGCGAGTTGCAGGATGCCAACAGCTCGCTGGAAGTCACGGTGGCGCAGCGTACGGCGGCGCTGACGGAGGCCAATGCCGAGCTGCTGAAACTGGCGACTCACGATGCCTTGACGGGTGTGTATAACCGCCGCCTGTTCGATGAAAAACTGATCGAATGCAGCCAGCGCTTTGAGCTGACAGGCCATCCGTTTGCCTTACTGTTCATCGACGCCGACCATTTCAAACGGATAAATGACACCTATGGCCATGCCATTGGTGATGAAGTGCTCTACCAACTGGCCCAAATCATTCAGAAGAACACCCGTTCCACGGACTTCGTTGCCCGTTACGGCGGTGAAGAGTTTGCGGTGCTGTTACCGGAGTTCGACAACCTGCAAAACCCGGAAATCGTTGCAGAGAAGATCCGGGCGGCCATCGCCGATGCAACCTTTGCCCTGGTCGGGCAGGTCACCGTCAGTATTGGCATCGGCCTGTCCGAATCGACGGATGCCAATACCACAGCGCTTATCAAGCGCGCCGATCAGCAGCTCTATCACGCGAAGTCGTCCGGGAGAAACCGGGTGGCCTGCAATGTGAGTACAGACAGCGCAGAGTTATCCACATGAACCCGCACTCCGGACGCTAGCGCTCTAGCACCAGTTCCACACGTCTGTTGCTCGCACGGCCTTGAGTTGTGCTGTTATCGCCCAGGGGCTGTGTGTCGGCATAGCCCACGGCAGCGAGTCGTTTAGCCTCGATACCATTGCTCTGCAGGTAACGCACCACACTGCCGGCGCGGGCGCTGGAGAGTTCCCAGTTGGAAGGGAAGCGTGAGCTGCGGATATCCTGGGTATCGGTGTGCCCTGCAACGATGACCTTGTGCGGCACCCCTTCAAGCACAGGGATCAAGTGCTGCAAAACCTTCAGCCCACCGAGATTGAGGTCGGACTGGCCGGAGGGAAACAGGATCTCACTGTTGATACGGAAGCTGACGGTCCTTTCATTGGTGACCACCTCAATGTCGTCCCCCAGTTTTTCCAGAGGCAGTTCCTTGAGCAGGTCGTCGACACTGGGTTGAGTCGGCTCAGGTACGGGAGGAGGGGCGGCTGCAACTGTCGTCGGGGTATCGGGCGTCTGTGGCAATGGTGTAAGGGGTTGCACCGGGGTCAACGACGCAATGTCCGTGGTGGCGACAGGGGCCGAAACAGGTTCCAGGTCGACAATGGCCTGGGCCGACGGTACGAGCAACAGTGCTCCCGGTGGTGTGTGCGGCGCCACGTGCGCCAGGTCTTTTACGTTTGCCAGAGGTTTCAGGCTCGCTTCGGATTTCTGGTGGTGGCCATGACCCTTGCCTGCCATGGCCAGCATTGCCATGGTCACCACCAGCAACAGCGTCATCATGTCCAGGTACGTCATCATCCATGAGTCGCTTTCCTCTTCGCTCACGGAAGGAGCGCTGGCAGCGGCTGCGGCTGCACTTTTACGCTTGAGGCCACGCTGGGTCTGGCGTGCCTGCATCAGCTCGACCTCCAGGGCGCGCTGGCGGGCCAGCAAATGCTGATGGCTGGATGAGTCCTTGGCCGAGGCGTTGCTGTTGGGCTCCCTCATACTTTCGGTATGCCCCGCAGGGAGATCACCTTACGGCGTGGGCGCACGGGTTCGTCGCGCAGTTCGTTCCGGTGCTGGGCGACGAAGGATTTCAGGGTCTCGCGCATCAAGCCCGGGCTGCGCTTGTTGGACATCATGGAAATGCCTTGCAGGACCATGTTCATGAGCACGACGCGTTGCTCGGTTCGCCGTTCCAGTTTGACTGCGACAGGCTTGAACACCAGGTTGGCCAGCAGCACGCCATAAAGCGTCGTCATCAGGCCCACAGCCATCTGCCTGCCAATGGTGACCATGTCGCCATCACCCAGCACGAACATCAGGTTCACCAGCCCCACCAGCGTTCCCAACATGCCGAACGCCGGAGCGTAGCTGGCCATGACCCGGAATAACTGTGCTTCGGCCTGTTCCTTGGCGCGCAACCGGGAAATGCGCCATTGCAGCAACTCGACAATGTCGTCCTCGGGAGTCTTGTCGATCACCAGTTGTACGCCGGAACGCAGGAAGGGGTTCTTGACCCGGCTCAGTTCCTCTTCGACGGCCCGCAAATCCCCATCGACCCACAGGCGCGACAGGCTGACCAGCTCGTCGATGTCTTCCTGTGTGTACTCGCGTTCGTTGCGGATGACCGTCTTGATCAGGCTGAACACCCGCAGCACTTCGCTCAGTGGATAACTGATGAAGGTCGCGGCAAAGGTGCCGACGACGACAATGCCCAGGCTCGGAATATTGACGAACAGGTTGGGATCCTGTGCAGAGAACACCAATAGAACGGCCAGCAGGATAAGGCTGGCGAGCATACCTATGAGGGTTGAAGGGTTCATGCGGCACTCCTTGAAACAGCTCTCGACATCCACGTCCGTGACGGGGAGCGGTAGAGGCAAAAAAGGCTTTATAGCGTGGAGGGCCCTGTTTCAAATCCGCTAATACAGCCACTTTCCATGGCGAAATCTGCGTTACGGGATGACGGCGGGGAGGCGGAACAGGAGAAAAAACGGATTCAAAATTTTTTTTCCCTCTCGCTAAAGGTGGGTTATCGGAGCGCCGATGTTCGAAATGTCTGTACGGCAACGGCGCTGTAAGCAAGGGGCGCCGCATCTTCAATCTGTAATAGCGCCTCACCCACGAGAAGGAACTGCACAATGTCAGTAATTAATACCAACATCACCTCGATGATTGCTCAACAAAACCTGAGCTCTTCGGAAAGCAGCCTCAGCACCTCCATCGAGCGTCTGTCCTCTGGTCTGAAAATCAACAGCGCATCCGACGACGCTGCCGGCCAGGCCATTGCCAACCGCATGAGCTCCCAGATCACTGGTCTGGAACAGGCGAGCAGCAACGCCAGCGATGGTATCTCTCTGGCCCAGACCACTGAAGGTGCACTGGACCAGGTGAACGACAACCTGCAGCGTATTCGTGAACTGGCAGTACAGGCGGCCAACGGCACCAACTCCCAGTCCGACCTGCAATCGATCCAGGACGAGATCACCCAGCGTCTGGACGAGATCAACCGTATCGCTGAACAAACTTCGTTCAACGGCGTGGACGTACTGGCTTCCGACCAGACCATCACCATTCAGGTTGGCGCTAACGATGGCGAAACCATCTCCATCGAACTGAGCGAAATCAACGCTGAAACCCTGGGCCTGAGCGACTTTAACGTCAACGGTTACGACACCACGCTGACCGCGACCACGCTGTCTGACTCCGCAGGTACTGCGATCACCAGCACCAACACCAGCTATGTGGACAAGTCCGGTACCACCATCTCTGGCGGTACTCTGTCTGTTGACGCCGATGGCGACTACTTCCTGACCGTAGACGGTAAAACCTATGCAGCAGAGGTCACTCTGACTACAGACGGCACGACGACTACCGCCAGCATCAGCATCGATACTGACAACGCCGTCACCAAGAAGTCGACCAACACCCTGACGACTCTCGACAGCGCACTGAACACTGTCGACTCCATGCGTTCGGACCTCGGTGCGGTGCAGAACCGTTTTGACTCGGCGATCACCAACATCTCCACAACGACCACTAACCTGACCTCGGCACGTTCGGGTATCCAGGACGTGGACTACGCCACTGAAGTATCGGCGATGACCAGCGCCCAGATCCTTCAGCAAGCAGGTACTTCGGTATTGGCACAAGCCAACTCCATGCCTGAGCAAATGCTGTCCCTGCTGCAGTAATCACGACAGCAGGCAGTACAGGAAGGGGGCCAGCGCACGCTGTGCCTCCTTTTTTATTTCCGTTCAATACCCCGTAAACCCGTGGCTCCCGCCAGCTTATTCGGGCTTTGTCACGACCGGTGCCGAGATAGCATTCGACGCTGGATTCTTTCTTCTCAAGGCCGCCTTCTCCATGTCCAAGCCCGCCAGATCGCACAAGAAAAACGCCACGCCACCGTCAGGCCGCACCGCCGATACACGCGGGCTGGCTCAGGCTCGACAGGTTTGCCAGCAGCGTCCTCGCGACCCGCAGGCGTGGCGCGATCTGGGCAATCTGGAACTCAAGGATGAACCCGAAAAGGCCCTGGCCAGCTATGAACGAGCCTTGAGCCTGACGCCCGACGATGCCCTGACCATGGAGCTGGTGGCGCGAGCCGCACAAAAGCTCGGTCAGGCCGAGCGGGCGGAAGAACTGGCCATCAAGGCCTTGGGAATAGACCCCGGTTTTTCACCGGCTCATCATCGACTGGCCACGCTCTATTTCGAGAAAGGGCAGTTTCCCAAGGCGTTGAAACATATCGAGCAGGCGCTGGAGGTCACTCCCGAGGACTTTCGCCTGCTGTCCCGAAAGGGCCTGATCCTCAACCGACTGGATCGCCATGGCGAAGCCATTGCCGTGTTCGAGCAGTTGATCAAGCGTGAGCCGGGCGACTACAGCCACTGGAACAACCTGGCCAACCTGTACAAGGACATCGGCCAGTTGAAGAAGGCCGACGAGCATTATCAGAAGGCCGTATCGCTGGCCAGGCGCAAGGATGTGCTGCCGTACTCCAACCGGCTGACATCGCTGCACTACGACCCGGAGCGCAGTCGCGAATACATCTTCGAGGTCTGCAAGGAATGGCAGTCGCGCTTCGGCCCCAAAGTCGTTCCCCCACGGCCCGACTTGCAGGATCGAGCGCCTGATCGCTGCCTGCGTATCGGGCTGGTTTCCGACGGTCTGCGCCAGCACCCTGTGGGTAACATGATTGTCGGTGTGCTGGAAAAGCTGCCGCGTCATCAGTTCGAGCTGTTCGCCTACAGCACCAGCCAGGTGTCCGATCACCTGACCCGCCGCATTCGTGCAACGGCTCATCAATGGCTGGCGATCAAGCACATGGACGAACAGACACTCGCCCAGCGTATTCGCGATGACCGGATCGATATCCTGATCGACCTCTGCGGCCACAACGCTGGCAACCGCATGGGCACCATGGCCTTGCAGCCTGCGCCGCTGTTGGTCAAATGGGTCGGTGGCCTGATCAACACCATGGGCCTGGACGCGATCGACTACCTGCTCAGCGACAGCATCGAATCGCCCGACGGCGAGGATGCGTTCTACACCGAAAAACTCATTCGGCTGCCCGACGATTACATCTGTTACGACCCGCCGCCCTATACGCCGGACATCAAGCCACTGCCCGCGTTGGAAAACGGCTTCATCACGTACGGATGCTTCAACAACCCGACCAAGATCAACGATTTCCTGCTCGGCCAGTGGGCTGAGCTGTTGCTGGCGACACCCGATTCGCGCCTGTTGCTCAAGGGCGGCTCATTCAGCAATGGCGAATTACGCGAGCACGTGCTCGACGTCATGGAGAGCCGGGGCGTCGCCCGTGATCGGGTGATCGTGGAAGGGCCGATCGGTCATAAATACCTGCTCGAAACCTACAACCGCATCGATATCGCCCTCGATCCATGGCCGTATTCCGGCGGCCTGACCACCTGTGAAGCCTTGCTGATGGGCGTTCCGGTCATCACCTTGCCCGGCCCGACCTTCGCCGGTCGCCATTCGGCCACCCACTTGGTCAATGCCGGTCTGCCTGAACTGGTGGTCAACAGTTGGGACGAGTACCGCGAGCGTGCCATTGGCCTGGGCAAGGATCTGAAAAGCCTGGCCAGCATCCGTAGCCATCTGCGCGATGTGCTCATGCGCTCGCCGGTGTGTGACAGCGGTCGTTTTGCCGAGCACTTCAGCACGGCCATGCGCGCCATCTGGCAGCGCTATTGCGAAGCGAAGCCTGCTGCCGCCCTGACTCTCAACAAGGAAGGGCAGGCCTGGTTCCTGGGCGACGATCAGCCTGTGGATATCTTGCATCCCGCCGCGCCAGCCAAGGAGGAAAGCTTCAGCTTCCAGTTTCAGGGCAAGGTCATCACCCTGGACCATGGGGCCACGCTGGTGGGCTCGGCGCAATTCGTCGAGCTGCAAAAACTGGGGGCCTTCTCGACGATTGCATTCGATCCGGCCAGCCGTGTGGATAACGCCAAACAACTGGGGCAACTGGGCGAGCTGCATCACTATCCCCATGCGGCACTGGGCAATGGTCAGCCCGCAACGCTGTATGCCTGCCTCGACCCGGCACTGACTGCCACGCTGGAGCCTTTGGCCGGGCAGGACCCGACCGCTTCGAGTGTGCTGGCCAGACTGCCCGTGCCGACCCTGAAACTGGACAACATCAATGGCCTGCCGTCCGTTGACTGGCTGGTGCTGGACAACCTGAACGACAGCCTGGCGGTACTGGAACACGGTCAGAGAACCCTGAGCGATACGTTGCTGGTTCAGGCCCGTATCAACTTCGCTCCGACCCATGGCCAGCAGCCGGATCTTGGGCTGATCACCCAGAGCCTCACCCGTCTGGGCTTCAGTTTTTACCGGTTGAACAAGCTGCAACACATTAGCCATCTGCCACAGGGAGACAGCCTCGTTCAGTTGCGGGCCTCGCATCTGGTGAGTGCCGATGCCCTGTTTCTGCCCAACGCCTCCCGGTTGGCGGCGCTGTCGGACAATCAGCGCCTGAAACTGGCGTTCCTGCTGCACACGGTTTACGGCGCACACGATGTCGCTACGCAACTCATCACGACGCTGAACGGTGACCTGGGTGCCCGTTACCTCAAGCATTGCCAGGCAGAGACGCCTGCCCAGATGGCATCGGCCTCAAGCCTGCTCCAGGCCCCGGCGGCCCGCAACGATGAACATCAGCCCGTGATCGCCCCGGCTCCCATGCAGGAACCCCAGGTGACGTTCCCTGAAGAGGTCGCGGTTTATCTCAGGCAGGTGTATTCGGACGCCTCCGTGATTCTGGAGTACGGCAGCGGTGGTTCGACCATGATCGCTGCCAGAATGCCGAACAAGAAGGTCATTTCGGTCGAGAACGACGCACAATGGGCCAGCGACATGCAGGCCTGGATTGCGGGGCATTCGTTTGCGTCGCGGCCTGTGATCTACCCGATCAATGTCGGTGAAACGGGGAAATGGGCACGTCCGAAGAATGCCCGGGCCTGGAAACGTTTCCACACCTATCCGTTGAAAGTGTGGGACGAGCCTTTCTTTGAGCAGCCGGATGTCATCCTGATTGACGGACGTTTCCGGATTGCCTGCTTCGTGACGGCTTATCTGCGGGCCACCAAACCGATGATCGTGCTGTTCGACGACTACCTGGATCGTCCGCACTATCACGTGGTCGAGCGGTTGGTGACGCCAACAGAGTTCATCGGGCGCATGGCACGCTTTGATCTACAGCCTCTTTCCGAAGTACCCCGGTCAGAACTGACCTGGCTGGTGGGGAGTTACAACGAAGTGGCTTATTCGGAATAAGCTTTCGCGAATGAATTCGCTCCTACTGTAGGAGCGAGTTCATTCGCGAATAACAACGTTTCAGGCCCTGCCAATCCCCGCATAGGTCAGCCCGGCATCGGCCAGTGCCTTGGGTTCATACAGGTTGCGGCCATCGATCACGACCGCGTATTTGAGTTGCTGTCTGAGCCAGGCGAAATCGACGCTGCGAAAGGCCTTCCATTCGGTGCAGATCACCAGGGCATCGGCCCCTTTGACGGCCTGAATACGGTCGCCAGCCAGTAACAGGTCGTCGCGCTCGCCGTAGATTCGACGGCATTCCTGCATGGCTTCCGGGTCGTAGGCCTGTACCCGGGCACCGGCTTCCCACAGCGACTCCATCAGGTTTCTGCTGGGCGCGGCACGCATGTCGTCAGTGTTGGGCTTGAACGCCAACCCCCAGACGGCAATGGTCTTGTCTGCCAACTGACCGTCCAGTGCCCGTTCAAGCTTCTTGAAGAGCGTGGTTTTCTGCCGCTGGTTGACGTCTTCCACGGCCTTGAGCAATTGAGGGGTGTAGCCGACCTCATGGGCCGTGCGGCTCAGGGCCTGAATATCCTTGGGAAAGCACGAGCCGCCATAGCCACACCCTGGATAGATGAAGTCATAGCCGATACGCGGGTCGCTGCCGATGCCATGGCGAACCTGCTCAATGTCCACATCGAGCCGCTCAGCCAGGTTGGCCATCTCGTTCATGAAGCTGATCTTGGTCGCCAGCATGGCATTGGCGGCGTACTTGGTCAGTTCGGCTGCCCGCAGGCTCATGAACATCAGCTTGTCATGATTGCGGTTGTAGGGCGCGTAGCATTCGCGCATGAGGGTTCTGACCTGCTCGGACTCCGTGCCGACGATGATGCGGGCACCCCGGGTGAAGTCTTCGATGGCGGCCCCTTCTTTCAGGAATTCGGGGTTGGAGCACACATCGAACGGCAGTTGCAGGTCGCGCCTGTCCAGCGCTGCGCGGATGGTGGCCTGCACTTTCTCGCCGGTGCCCACTGGCACGGTGGATTTGTCGACCACCACCTTGTAGCCCTGCATGTGCTGGCCAATGCCCTCGGCAACGGCCAGCACGTATTGCAGATCGGCGCTGCCGTCTTCGTCAGAAGGGGTGCCCACGGCAATGAACAACAGGTTGGCGAAGGTCACGGCTTCGGCGACATCGGTCGAGAAGATCAGGCGTTCGGCCTGAACGTTGGCACGAATCAACGTGCTCAGGCCGGGCTCATGGATCGGGGTTTCGCCTGATCGCAACAGCTCGATACGCTGCGGGTCGATGTCCATGCACATGACTTCATGGCCGACATCGGCCAGGCAGGCGCTTGCCACAAGACCGACATAACCTGAACCGAACACGCTGATTTTCATGAAGTTTACCGAAGTGATGTGCGCAGGTTGCTACTCGGCCATGCTGGTCCGCAGCCGGGCAATGGCCTGGCTGTGCAACTGGCAGGCCCGCGACTCGCTGACGCCCAGCACCATGCCGATTTCCCGCAGGTTGAGTTTTTCCTGGTAGCAGAGCGCGAGCAGCAAGCGTTCCCGTTCCGGAACGGCATCGATGGCCCGGATGAGGTGAAGGCGATTGCGGTCGTTGACCAGCTCTGCGAAGGGGGTGATGTGCTTGGAACTGATCGCGTCGATATGGTCTTCGCCCAGATCGTCGATCGGCAGCATCTGGCTGCCATTGGTGTCGTTGAGCACCTGATGGTATTCGTCGAGCGTCAGCCCCATGGCGGCCGCGATCTCGCGTTCCTTGGCCGGACGCCCGAGGCTTTGTTCCACACGGTGAATGGCATCTTCCAGCGCCCGCGCGTTACGTCGCACGCTGCGGGGCACCCAGTCGCGGGTGCGCAGCTCGTCGATCATTGCGCCGCGGATACGCTGTGACGCGAAGGTTCCGAAGGTGGCACCGACATCCACGTCATAGCGGGTCATGGCATCGAGCAGACCGATACTGCCGGCCTGAATCAAGTCATCCAGCTCAATATTGGCAGGCAATCGCGTTTTCAGACCTAATGCTTGCCGCCGGACCAAGGGCAGGTACTGCTTGAGCAATTCCTGCTGGTTCATCTTGCCCTGTGCCGTATACATCGTGCCCGCTCGGAGTGGTGAGGTCAGGATTATTACCGCTCCTCCGGGGCGATTAAGCGTGGAACAGCCATGTGCGACACGACATATTCCCCGTTTAACCCATCGGGAGCGAAGTCAGCGCGTCCATTCATCGACGACCAGCAACCGGATGCCCAGATAGTGCCGGGCAGCCTCGCGCAGGTTGTTGAGCAGGCCATCCTGTGACGCAAAGCCTTCATGCAGGGCCAGCAGGCAGTTCGGTCCTTTGTGTTCGCTGAACTGCCGCAGGGTTCTGAACGTCTGCCGAAAGGCGTCGGGATCGTTTTTTATCCACAGCCCCCAGCGCAGGTGTTGAAGGTTTTTGTCGCTCAACTTATCCACAGGCTGCACGTGCCAGCGGTCGGGATGGCCGATCCACTTGTGGCCCTGACGATGCCAGCGCTCCAGGGTTTGTCGGGCCTGTCCTGCCAGATGCGCGGAGCCGTACAGCATCAATGTGCGATCCGGCCGAGGTGTGGGCGTGGGTGTTTCGACCGGGTGATGAGTGCGGTTCTGTTCGGCCCAGCGCCGCAATCCTGCGGCCTGGTCCAGTTCGGGCCAACTGTCCGGGGTGTTCATGCGCAGACACTGTCTTGTGGGCTGTCCATGCGCATGAAGGTGTCACTGACCGTCAACAGATGCAGCAGGCCTTCGAGTATTCCCGAGGCATTGGCGGCCTGTTTCCTGGGCAGCAGCCCCAGCAATTGAGCCCTGGCCTGGAAGGCCCAGTCATCGTTGTCGTTGGTCAGTCGCATGGCCGTGGCCGCCAGTCCGGCGGCCAGGTACTGGCGCAGTTCGGCATGCTGGTGTGGCTGGATTTCAGCCAGCCATTTCCCGGCGCGGCTGGTCAGTGTGGCCAGTTCATCGTGGGTCAATTGCAGGGTGAGCGCGTGCGCCTGGCTATCCAGAGCCGATGCTCCTCCCGCCAGCCACCAGCGTTGCCCCAGAAGCTGACCGCCATGGCTGTCATGCAAGGTGCCGAACCAGGCTCGCAAGGGTTCCTGCTTCGCCCCGATGCGATTGACCGCCAGGTGACGAAGGCTCAGGCGCACGTTGCGAGCACGGTATCTCAGCTCACGGAAACCGAAGCCTTCGCTGTGTGCCACAAGCGAGTCGAGGCGCTGGCGCTCGCCCTGATGCATCACGCGCTGGCTGCCTTTGACGGCGCTGCACCATGACTGATCGGCCAGGCCCAGAGCATCGAGGGTCGTGGTGTCCGGGCAAGTTGTCCACAGGTGCCGATGCGCTGGCCAGCGCTTCTGGCACCAGTCCAGGCGTGGTTGGGCTCCGATCGGTAATCGATGGGCCAGCCAGGGGCGTACCTGCAACTGACCGAGGTTATCCACAGCCAGCAACGGCATGTTCCAGGTTGCGCCGGGCAAGGGGCGAGGTGCGCCCCACAGCAGCTGGCCGTCTGGCCTGGCGGGTGCGTCGAGCTCCTGAGCGTTCAGAAAGGCCGCCCAGTGCTGTTCTTGCAGGGCCTGTGGCATGCCCATCAATGGCCAGGCTTCGAGCAACGGGTCGAAGCCGACGATCTGCCGGGTCAGGTTGTCGCGCAGGCTGGCAATGACCCGGCTCTGGCCCAGCAAGCCGCGCACCAGGGCATCCAGCCGTTGGGCGGTAGAGGTTACCGGTCTGGCCGCAAACCGGGATGGAACAGAGGTATCCAGGGTCTGCTTCAGAAAGGACGAAGAGGCCGGCAGTTGCAGGTCTTCCGGCACCTGTTGCCCGGTGGACAGGTAATTCAGACGCAAGCCGTTCCGGATCACGGTATCCAGCGCGGGTCCCATGCGTGCGGCTTCGTCGCATTTGCTGATGATGCAGTCATCGAGGCTGCAACCGGCCTTGTGGGCGGCATCCCGATAGGTTCGCACCACTTCCTCAAGGGTATCGCCATGGCTGGCCGCATTGAGCACCAGCATCAGGCGCAAGGCCCGGCCGCTCGAGCCCAGCTGATTGATTTGCGTCACCAGACGTTGGTCGCGCTGGCTCATGCCCACGGTGTCGATGATGATCAGACGCTTGTGGATAAGTCCGGCCAGCAACTGATCGAGCGGGGCCGCAGGCGTCAGGGCGTGCAGTTCGACACCCAGCAGTTGTGCATAAATGCGCAATTGTTCGTGAGCACCGATACGAAAGCTGTCGGTCGTGACCAGCGCCACCTGGCTGGCCCCGTGGCGCATGACATAACGGGCAGCCAGCTTTGCAGTGGTGGTGGTTTTACCCACACCGGTGGGGCCGACCAGTGCAATGATGCGCGTGCTGTCGAACAGATCGGCTTCGTTGGCCAACTGGTTCAAATGGCTGTTCAATTTCTGCGACAACCAGGCCTGAAGCCGTGCCGGTGTGGCATCCAGCCCTTCAAGTTGCACAGGCAAAGTCCCCAGTATTTCTTCGCTCAGGTCTGGGCTGAAACCGGCATCGAGCAGCCATTTGAGCAAGGATGGGCGCTGGCCCTGGCCGCCGGTCGGACGTTCAGCCTGCCGGTCGATGAGCTGGCGCATGTCCTGAATTTCGTTGAGCAGGCGTTCGCTGAGCGCAGCGAAATCCATGGCCGGTGCGGGAACGGTGCCCGCTGACGGCGCATCGGCTATCGGGGTGATCGAATGGCTCGCTGTCTGGCTGGCGTACGCAGCGGCAGCATGGTGCGGGCTGACCGGTAACGGGCTGTCGTCTGCCTGGGCGAAGGTGTCCAGAGGAGAGGCGGTGGGTTCCGGAGAGGGCGGCTCATCGGCCAGGGCCATGATCTCGACGCCTTCGTCGGTCATGCGGCTCGACAGGATCAGGGCGTCCTCACCCAGGACCATGCGCACCTGGTTCATGGCTTCGCGGCTGTTGGCACCGACAAATCGTTGAGCACTCATTTGGGTGTTCCTCCGATAACGTTAATCATGCGCAGCGTGCGGTCATCCGGCACTTCGCTCAGGGAGATCACCGTCAGGTGGCGCAGACGGCGACGAAGGAAGCGCGACAGCACCGGTCGCAGCTTGTTGGGCACGACCAGAACGGGCGGTTCGGTGTTCATTTCCTGACGTTTGAGGGCCAGTGTGGTCTGCTGCATCAGGTTGTCGGCCAGGCTGGGTTCCAGCGATCCGCCGTTGCCCACTGCCTGCATCAACACCTGCTCAAGGTTGAAGTCCAGCCCGATGACTTTCAGTTCCGGCTTGTTGGCGAACAGCTGGTTGACGATCGAGCGACCCAGGGCGACCCGAACGACCGCCGTCAGCTCCTGAATATCGGGCGGTTGCTGGGCTCCGCCATGCTCGGCCAGGGCATCGAGAATGGTGCGCATGTCGCGGATCGAAACGTTCTCTTCCAGCAGGTTTTGCAGCACCCGTTGCAGGATCGTCATGGGCACCATCTTGGGCACCACTTCGTCGATCAACCCTTTGCTGTCCGGCCCGAGTTTGTCCAGCAGCTTCTGGACTTCGCCACGCCCGAGCATGTCCTTGGCGTGCTGGTGCAGCAAATGGTTGAGGTGAGTGGCCGCTACGGTACTGGCATCGACAACGGTGTAGCCATAGATCTGCCCGTGCTCGCGCAGGCTCGACTCGATCCAGATGGCTGGCAGGCCGAAGGCCGGGTCAACCGCAGCTTCGCCTTCCAGCTTGCCCGTGACCTTTCCGGGATTGATGGCCAGCCATTTGCCGGGGAAGATTTCCCCGCGCCCGATCTCCACACCCTTGAGGCTGATGATGTAGGTGTTGGGCGACAGCTCCAGCTTGTCGCGCACATGGACCACGGGCGGCAGAAAGCCCACATCCTGGGCGAACTTCTTGCGCAGGCTTTTGATTCGGGTCACCAGCTCGCCTTGCTGGCGCGCATCGACCAGTTGGATCAGCCGATGGCCTACGCGCATGCTCAGGGTATCTACCAGTTGCACGTCATCCCAGGTGGCTTCGGTGCTTTGCGAGGCTGATTTCACCGGGGCGCTCTGGATCGAGTTTTCCACAGGCGTCGCTTCCTGCTGGGAGAACCACCAGCCCAGCCCGCCCAGCAAGGCGGTCAGCATCAGGAACACCACGTTAGGCATGCCGGGCACCATCCCGAGCAAGCCCATCACGCCGGCGGTCAGCATCAGGACTTTGGGGCGGCTGAAGAGCTGGCCCATCATCTGCTGGCCCACGTCTTCTTCGGTGTTGACCCGCGACACCGTGACACCGGCGGCAATGGAAATGACCAGGCCTGGAATCTGCGCGACCAGGCCGTCGCCAATGGTCAGCAGGGTGTAGGTGTGGGCGGCTTCGGCGAAGGCCATATCGTGTTGCAGCATGCCGATGGCCAGGCCGCCGATGATGCAGACGCCCATGATGACCAGGCCTGCAATGGCGTCGCCGCGCACGAATTTGCTCGCACCGTCCATGGAACCGAAGAAGTCGGCTTCCTGTGCCACTTCCTTGCGGCGTTTGCGGGCTTCCGGCTCCCCGATCAGGCCTGCGTTCAGGTCGGCGTCGATGGCCATCTGCTTGCCGGGCATGGAGTCCAGCGTAAAGCGTGCGCCGACCTCTGCAATACGCCCCGCACCCTTGGTGATCACCATGAAGTTGATGGTGACCAGAATCAGGAACAGGGCCAGGCCCACGGCAAAGTTACCGCCCACCAGAAACTCGCCAAAGGCTTCGATGACCTTGCCCGCAGCGTCCGGACCGCTGTGGCCATCCATCAGGATCACCCGTGTCGACGCCACGTTGAGCGACAGGCGCAACAGGGTCGTGAACAGCAGAACGGACGGAAAGGCCGAGAAATCCAGGGGTTTCTCGGTGAGCATGCTCACCAGCAGCACCATGATCGCCAGCGCGATGTTGAAGGTGAACAGCAGGTCCAGGACAAAGGTCGGCAGCGGCAGGATCATCATCGACAGGATGAGGATGATCAGCACGGGCCCCGTCATGATCTTCAGGTCGGTTCTGGCCAGCCAGGAGTCAGGGCCGAGGAAATCGGTCATTCCTTTCATGGGTTCTGTTCATCCTCAGGTTTTGCATGACGCGGACCACGCTGATCCATGCCGGATGGCACGGACAGGTTCACCGGCGTCGGGGGAATATCGCCGCCATACTCGTTGACGCGCTTGAGGCGGATGGCCCAGGCCAGCACTTCAGCGACAACGGTGTACAGTTCGGCAGGAATTTCACGATCAAGATCGACGTGGAAGTACAGGGCGCGGGCCAGCGGTGGCGCTTCGAGCATGGGCAGGTTGTGCTCCATGCCGATTTCGCGAATGCGCAGTGCCACATCGTCGGCCCCTTTGGCCACCACCCTCGGCGCGCCGGTCTGCTCCCGCTGATAAGACAGGGCTACGGCGAAGTGGCTGGGGTTGGTGATGATGACGTCGGCCTTGGGCACCTTGCTCATCATCCGGCGTCGGGCGCGGGATTGTTGCAGTTGACGGATCCGGGCCTTGATATGCGGGTCGCCGTCGGAGTTCTTGTGTTCCTGGCGCAGTTCTTCCTTGGACATGCGCAGGTTCTTGGCGTAAGTCCATAACTGATAGGGCACGTCCATGCCGACCACGATGATCAGCGCAGCCACGCACATGACGCAGGCCTTGGCCGTCAACGCCATGACAGACGCCAGAGCCTGGGTCGCGGGCATGTACGGCAGGGACAGAAGCTCATCGATATGTGATTTGAGGAAGAGATAGGCCACCAGACCGATCAAGGAGGCCTTGGCGATAGCCTTGGCCAGCTCCACCAGCACTTGCACGGAAAACAGGCGCGCCAGCCCGCTGACCGGGTTGATCCTTGAGAATTTGGGGCGCACGGCGGCGAGTGTGATCACCAGCCCGCCCAGCAGTGCCGGAGCACCCAGCGCAGCCAGGGCCATCAGGGCGAAGAACGGTACCAGTGCGAAAAGGGCGGACTGGCTCAATGACCAGAGTGCGCTGAGCATGCGGGCCGTATCGAACAGTTGTGTGCGATCGAGCAGCAACGCCTGCTCCATGACTCGTCCGAGGCTGTCATAGAGTTTGCCGCCCATGAGCCACAACCCGCCGATGCCGGCCAGCAGCATGATGAATGTGTTCATTTCGCGAGAACGAACGACCTGGCCCTCTTCACGGGCCTTCTCTATTCGTCGCGGCGTCGCCGCTTCGGTCTTGTCCTCTCTGCTGGTCTCGGCCATGGCTCTCCAGGCGCCTGCGGCGACCCGCGCGACATGTCAAAGGCGGTATTGTGCGCAGCAGCAGAGAGCACTGATCGTGGAAACACGACTAACAATCGAGCGTTAATGTCGCGTTTGCTCCGTCGGCCTGCCTGAAGCGGCCTTTGCGGGCGGCATTGCGCTGTCCTCGGCGGTTCCATATTCGTCCTGAGAGAGGATTCTTTCCGCGACGCGGCTGTCCAGAACGATGATCTCGATACGCCGGTTGGCGGCATCGTAAGGACCTGCACCGTGGTAGCGGATGCGGTCGGACATGCCTGAGACACGCAGCAGCTTTTCCGATTCCAGACCACCGGCCACCAGTTCCTGGCGAGAGGCCTTGGCGCGGTCGGCGGACAGGTCCCAGTTGCTGTAGCCCGCTTCGCCACCGGGATAAGGGTGGCTGTCGGTGTGTCCGCTGATCTGGACGCGGTTGGGCAGTTCGTTGAGCACAGGCCCGAAGGTTCTCAGCAGTTTTCGCAGATGCGGCGCGACATTGGCGCTGCCCAGCTCGAACATCGGACGCTTGTCGGTATCGAGCAACTGCACGCGCAGGCCCTCCGGGCTCAGTTCTATGGCGATCTGCTGCTTGAGTTCCCGCAGTTGAGGGTCCCGATCGACGGCGCTTTCCAGGCGACGCTTGAGCGATTCCAGATGGCGACGTTCTTCGCTGGACAGGCGTTTGGGGCGCTGGTCCATGCGGGCGCGTTCACCTTCCGTAAAGCGCTGGTCCGGGCCGCCGCCGGGAATGGCGCTGGTGCTGGCGGAGTTACGATCACCTTTGCTCATGGCCACCAGCAAGGGGGTGCTGAAGTATTCGGCAATTGCGTCCTTGTCCTGCTTGCTGGCGTTGGACAGCACCCACAACACCAGAAACAGCGCCATGAGCGCGGTCATGAAGTCGGCGAAGGCGATTTTCCAGGCGCCGCCATGGTGTCCGTGTTTCGCCTTTTTCTTGCGCCGGATGATGATCTGTTGATCGCTCATGCTGATCAGGCCCCGGACTGGGCGGTGTTGGTTGCGTTGCCAGTGGCCGCATTATTGGTCGTGCCACCGCCCCGTACATAGCTTTCCAGCTCCAGCGCGCTGGGCCTTTCGCTGGCATGCAGGGCCTTGCGGCCGAATTCCACGGCCAGTTGTGGCGGCATCCCTTGCAGGCTGGCCAGCAGCGTGACCCGGATGCATTGCAGCATCTTGGTACATTCGGCGGCCTGACGGTCGATACGGCTGGCCAGTGGCGCGACCACGCCATAGGCCAGGTAAATGCCCAGGAAGGTACCGACCAGGGCGTGAGCGATCATCTGACCCATTTCTTCAGGGCCGACGCCTGACGCACTCAAGGCTTTGACCACACCCATGACGGCCGCTACGATACCGAACGCTGGCAAGCCATCGCTGACCTTGTACAACGCATCGGAAGGCAGGCTTGCTTCGTGCTCGAACTCTTCGATTTCATGAAGCATCAGTTCGTCGAGTTCATGGGGTTGCATCGAACTGCTGATCAGCAGGCGCAGGTAATCCGTGATGAAGTTGATGATCAGCGGATCGCTGGCGAGACGAGGGTACTGGCTGAACACCGGGCTTTGTGTCGGGTCGTCCACATCGCGCTCAAGGGCCATCATGCCTTCGCGACGGCCTTTGCTCAGCAGGTTGTACATCATGGCCATCAGCTCCATGTACAACGTCTTGTCGTACTGGGTGCTGCGCTTGAAGTGTGAGATGGCATTGAGCGTGGCCTTGATGGCCTTGCCATTGTTGGCGGCGATGAACGCGCCGATGGCGGCACCGCCAATCATCAGCAATTCGGTCGGTTGATACAGTGGGCCCAGACTGCCGCCTGACAGAACGAAGCCACCGAACACCGACAAGAGTACAACGATAAGTCCTAATGCGATGAGCACGGGTCGTTCCTTAAATTCAAGAAATAGGTGACCTGCTGGATATCGGCAGGGACCCGGAAAACTTGAATTTTTTGTTTGGAAAAACCGTGTTCGCGAATGAATTCGCTCCTACAGCGGGGTAGGGAGCGAATTCATTCGCGAAGATCAGGCTTTGCGTACAGGAGGCAGGGCCTGGAGGATCTGAGTATCGATCTCTCTGCGCTTCAGGGTCTTGCCGGCGCGCGAGGGCGGCTGGCAGATGCCGCAGACGTAGTTTTGTGCCGGAGCATGGGAGTGGGCGACGAATTCGCCTGAGCAGCACGAGCAGCGGATCAGCTCGAGCATGTCGCTTTCAAAGAAGCGCACGAGCGTCCAGGCACGGGTGAGCCCCAGCACCAGTTCGCCTTCCTGAGGGCCTACCTGTTCCAGGTAAAGGCGATAGGCTTTGACGAAGGCGTCGATCCGGTGCCCGCTGATGTCGATCATGCTGCGGTAGATACCGTAGAACAGGGACGAATGGATATTCGGCAGCCACGTCACGAACCAGTCGGTGGAGAAGGGAAGCATGCCCTTGGGTGGGGAAACGCCCCTGACTTCCTTGTACAGCCGGATCAGTCGGCCTCGGCTGAGCGAGGTTTCGGTTTCCAGCACCTGCAGCCGTGCACCCAGCTCGATCAATTCGATGGCCAGTTGCACTTGCTGCATTTCGGTGACCAGGCTTTTCTCTTGCATGGTTCAGCCTTCCCTGGTGCGAATATCGCCCGAGCGATCTGCGGAGGCCATCAGCAGCGCAGAATGAATTTCCACCATTCCCAGTTCGCGTGAGTTGCCCAGAATTCGGGTCAGGCGTTCCGTTTCCTCGAAGACGGGGCGGCAAATCAGCTGATTGACTCGTGCCAGCTGGGTCATTTGCTTGCTGCTTAACTTGATCAGCAAGTCCGCCATCTTTTCGCTTAATTTCAGGCGAAAAATGGCAACTTCCCGATCTTTACGCAGCAGGTTCTGAGCCAGGAGCAAGTACGAGAGATTCAGATCCTGAATATCTTCAAGCCCGGTGTTGGCATGTGGCAACTTTCTATCCTCCCATGGACACTACAGTTCGGACACGCCAAAAAAAGGGTGGCCGCCAGCAGACAGGTGCCGAACATCGACAAAAACTAAAGTTGTGTGCTTTTTCCCCGTAGGAAAAAGTCATGTCGTGTCTTTAATAGGGTTATTCACACGCTCGGCCTTCCACTTGCAGGCCATGAATACCCGTTTTATTTTTTTCTAAAGTATTAATATAAACGCACGATAACAGATTGAGCCGGACTATTAGTTGTCGGTTTTCAAGGAATTTTCGTACTTGATTGATCTTTTCAGACGAATGTTTCCAGGCTTGATGCAGTCTGTAGGCACATCTTATTTTTTCTGATACAAGTGATGTCTCATTGATACCACGTTGTCTGAGGGTATTCGGTACGCTTGATTCAAATCACTTTTACGGCGATTAACTTGCATGAGTTGCCCCAGGTCATCTTGTCGGGCCCGCAAGAACTGATTGACCTGACTGTCCAGCTCTATTATCTGACTCATTAGTTCAAATTTCTGTTGTTGAGCGGCATCGTCAAGTTTCGTTTCGTTCTCGACGCGACGTAAATAAGCCGCGTCGATAAGGCCCTGCGACTTAAGGTCGAAGATGCCGTCCCAGTCGGCCCTTTCAGCACATTCGAGTATGCGCCGGGATTGTTCGAGTAGTTGTTTATAGGCGGCGATCACTTGTGCTTGCATCATGTCTATCGCTCTTGCTCGATGTGCGAACCAATGGCTGACCAGGCCGCGGCGACATTGCTGAGCAGGTCGGCGGCTGTTATGAGGGCTGTTTCGTCATTATTGAGATTGGCTCGAAGTAGCAAACGAACGACGTAGTCGTAGAGCTCGTCGAGCTGAACGGCAATTTCACCTCCTTGTTCATGATTCAGCGAAGCGCGCAGCCCCTTGCTGACGATGTTGATCGCTTTGGTGATCGCCTTGCCCTTTTCCGCAATATTGCCGGCCTGCATCTGGAGCCGTGCGACGCGAATCGACGCCTGGTAGCTGTCGAACAGCATCACAATCCTTTGGTGGGGAGAAGCGGACAAAATCCCGCTCTCCACGCCAACCATGGCGTAAGCATTCGCGCCGCGAATGGAACTCATCTAGTGTTGCTCCGCATTAAGGCCGTCAATCGTCACTGTTCAGTGCATCGAACTGGGTCGTCAGATAGTCGGCAGTCGAGGTCAGCTCCGATATCAGGGTATCGAGCTGGGTGAATTCTTCGGTCCAGCGTTCCATTTCAGAGTCGATGAGGGCCTGCTTTTCCTCATAGCGCTCTTCAAGCTCTTCGAGCTTGGTTTCCAGACTGTCGGTCCGGGCGGCGATCAGGCCGTCGTCCTCGTCCAGGTAGTTATCCAGGTCAGCCGTGATCTGTTCGATGAAACCTGTGGTGTCATCGGTGCCGACAAAGAATTGAGCGACGGCATCGACATCGCCTTCAAGTGCTTCCGTCAGCGCGTCTTCGTCAATCGTCAGGGTGCCATCGACTTCCAGGGAAATACCCAGCTGGGACAGGTAGCTGTAAGTCCCGCCTTCAACGGCACTGTAAAGGTCCGAGCTCAGTTCGCTGCTGATGCGGCGAGTGGTCGAATCCCCCAGCAGTTCGCCTGCCGTGTCGGTATCGGCGTCATAGGACGTCAATTCGTCTACGACCGAGACGTAGGAGTTGTAGGCATCGACGAAGGCGGTGATGGCTTCAAGAATCGAGTCGGTGTCCTGAGCGATGGTCAGGGTCTGTGAAGTGCTGGTTTCGGTCAGGCTCAGGGTGACGCCTTGCAGTGCTTCTTCGACGGTATTGCTCTGGCTGGTGATGGAAATACCGTTGATTGTGAGTTCGGCGTTCTGGGCGGCTACCGTCTCGGTCATGTTGCCGGACGTACCGTCATAGCCGAACAGGCTTGAGGCGGTGTCGGTGCTGTCCGTGCCGGTGTAGGTCACGGTCATTTCGGATTCGGTCCCGGTATTGTCCGAGGTCAGTACCAGGCGATAGGGGGTGTCACTGCCGTCATTGACGATCGAGGCGGTAACACCGGAATCCGAGGCGTTGATGGCATCGCGGATGCCTTCGAGCGTGTTGTTGCTGCTGTCCAGGGTGATCGAGACGGCGTCTTCCGTGCCGACCTGAATGGTCAGAGTGCCGGTGCCCAGTGCCGTGGTCTTGCTCTCGACGCCATCGGTGGTCAGGCTTTGTGACTGGGCCAGTTGTGTCACTGCCAGCGTATAGGTTCCCGCTTCGGCCTCACTGGTCGTGGCTGCCGTTACGCCGCTGCCGGACAGGGTCGTGGTCAGGGACTCATAAAGGCTTTCATCGGCCAGCGCTTCGGCGGCGGTCTGCAGGCTGGTCAATGCACTGGTCAGCGATTCATAGGCCGTGATTTCAGCTTCTACCGATTCTTCCTGGGCGGTGATCGGGTCCAGCAGGCTGACGGTTTTCGACTCTTCGAGGCTTTCCAGAATGCTGTCCAGATCCAGGCCGGAGCCCACGCCAAGGGAAGTGATAGTCGCCGTCGAGGTAGAAGTGGATGTAGTGGTTGCCATGTGCGTATCCGTCCTGGTTTGTGGGCTGGCCTCGCCTGGGGGCAAGGTGCCGTTTCACACTGAAAGGGGTGCGTTTGAACGCAACATCGGCAACCGTGAATACCGTCTTTAGGGACGGGGTGGAGTTTTTGGCAGGCCGCGTCTTTACACGGCTGGCCATTGAGTCCATCAGACCTGCATGGCCATGACGTCCTTATAGGCAGTGAGCAAGCGGTTGCGCACCTGCACCCCCATCTGAAAGGCAACGCTGGCCTTTTGGGAGTCGGCCATCACATCGCTGAGCGACACCGCTTCGCTGCCAGCCTGGAAGGCATTGGACTGGCTGGTGGCGGTCTGCTGCAGTTGATTGATGCGATACAGCGACGCTTGCAGCTCTCCGGCAAAACCGCTGGCCGAGCCGGTAACAAGGCCATGAGGGCTCGCGCCTTCGGCTTGCTGGGCAAGGAGGGTCAGTTGCTGCAAGGCATTGTTGAGGGCGGACGAATTCATGGCACAAGACTCGTATGTAGCGATGTGGCCAGCAGATTACCAAGCCCGGCGTCCTGCACATTCGGTCAATTGACCACAAAACAGCTGGCTTTTCCGGCCTTTAGCTTCAGGCATTTTCGCGAGAATGAAGTCCTGCCAGTTGTCCTTGATCGTTTCTGTGCCTGTGGGTTTTGCAACGATTCGGGATACCTGATCGACTACTACCGCTACCGGACTCTGCAATGTCTTTCGTACAGGCCCTATCCTCGCTATCGAGGTGTTCGTGAGTACCGCAGCCCCGGCCAAAGGCGCTCAAAAACTCATTCCGACCAGTGCTTCGGCCCGGCCGTTGGAAGCGTTGCTGACCTTGTTCCGCAGCCAGCCCTTGCTCCCCATGCTGTTGGCCGGTGCCGCGGCCATCGCGATTCTGGTCGCGTTGTTGCTGTGGGCGCGCCAGCCCGAATACCGAGTGCTCTTTTCCGGTCTCAGTGAAGCGGACGGCGGGCAAATCATCGGTGAACTGGATAAACGCAATATTCCTTACCGCCTGAGTGAAGGCGGCAACACCATCATGGTGCCCGGCGACAAGATGAACGCTCTGCGCCTGCAACTGGCCGAGCAAGGCCTGCCCAAGGGCGGCAGCATCGGTTTCGAGTTGCTGGACAAGCAGGCATTCGGCGTCAGCCAGTTTGCCGAGCACCTGAATTATCAGCGCGGGCTGGAAGGTGAGCTGTCGCGCACCATCGAATCCCTGGGGCCGGTGTCCAAGGCCCGCGTGCATCTGGTCATGGCCAAACAGTCGGTTTTCGTACGCGACCGCGAAGCCGCGCGAGCGTCCGTCGTGCTGACGCTTCAGGCCGGCCGTGAGCTGGGCCAGAGCCAGGCCAATGCGATTGTGCATCTGGTGTCTTCCAGCGTGCCGGAATTGAGCGTCGATGCGGTCACCATCGTCGATCAGAATGGTCGCCTTCTGACCCAGAACAATGGCAGCAACAACGGGCTGGATGGCTCGCAACTGACCTATGTGCGGGAAGTCGAGCGTTCCTATCAGCAGCGTATTGAAGACATCCTCACCCCGTTGCTGGGCAGCCAGAACGTTCATGCACAAGTGGTGGCCCAGATCGATTTTTCGGCCCGCGAAAGCACGGCCGAACGTTATGCGCCCAACCAGGACACGAATGTTGCCGCCGTGCGCAGCAAGCAGGTGTCCGAGCAGGCTCAGGAAGGTGAAGAGGCGGGCGGTGTGCCGGGTGCCCTGACCAACAGCCCGCCCAATACCCCTGCGCCGACCCGTGCGAATGCACCGACTCCGGCAGCCAACGCCGCAGCCAATGCCACGGCAGCAGCACCGGCTGCACCCGCCAAGCCCAAGACGCTGCAAAGCGAGCGGATGATCAACTACGAAGTCGATCGCAACGTTGAACACATCAAACAGAGCCAGGGCAGCATTCAGCGCCTGACCTCGGCGGTGGTGGTCAACTACCGCACGGTGCTCAAGGACGGTGTGCCGACCCCCGAGCCGTTGAGCAAGGAAGAACTGGAAAACATCAATAATCTGGTCCGTCAGGCCATGGGCTTCACCGAAAGCCGTGGCGATGCGCTGCAAGTCATCAACAGCCCGTTTGTCGAGACAGACGTGGCCGCTACCGAGCAACCCTGGTGGAAAACCCCTGAAGCCTACAACCTGCTGACGAGCGCCATGCGCTATCTGCTGGTGGCGTTTGCGGCCCTGAGCCTGTGGCTGCTGGTTCTCAGGCCGATGCAGCGTCGCAATGCGGCGATGAACCGGATGGCCATTCAGGACGAGAACGGCGAGCCGGGGACTTCGCTGGTCGCAACGGCCATGGGTTCCGCCGGTACGGCGGTCATGGTTTCCAATCAGGATGGCGTGCCCCATGCGTTGCCTCGCAAGTCGGCGCTGTATGAACAGAACCTGCTGAGCCTGCAACAGATTGCGGTCGAAGACCCGAGGCTGGTTGCAATGATCGTGCGCGGGTGGATGAAGAAAAATGACTAGCACCAAGATGAACGGCTCGCGCCGCAGCGCCATTCTGCTGTTGTCGCTGGATGCCGACAGTGCGGCGGAAGTCCTCAAGTACCTGCCCAGTAACGATGTCGAAACCATCAGTATGGAAATGGCACGCCTGAGCCAGGTGTCCCACGAAGAAATGCGTCAGGTCCTTGAAGAGTTCATGGACGAGACGGATCAATACGCGGCCATCAACATCCAGACCAGCGACCATATTCGTGCGGTACTGACCAAGGCCCTGGGCAGCGAGCGTGCTGCCAGCCTGATCGACGACATTCTGGAAAGCACCAACACCGGTTCGGGCATCGACAAGCTGAACCTGATGGAAGCGTCGATGGTGGCCGAAATGATCCGCGACGAGCATCCGCAGATCATCGCGACCATTCTGGTGCACCTGGAGCGCCATCAGGCCTCCGATATTCTCCAGCTGCTGCCTGACCGCCTGCGCAACGACATCGTTCTGCGGATCGCGACCTTCAGTGGCGTACAGCCGGTGGCGTTGCAGGAACTGACGGAAGTCCTGAGTTCGATGCTCGACGGCCAGAGCCTCAAGCGCAGCAAGATGGGCGGCGTAAGAACGGCGGCGGAAATCCTCAACCTGATGAATTCCGCCCACGAAGAACTGGCCATCGATACCGTACGCCAGCACAGCGAAGACCTGGCGCAGAAGATCCTCGACGAGATGTTCCTGTTCGAGAACCTCATCGAAGTGGACGACCGCGGCATCCAGATGATTCTTCAGCAGGTCGAGGACAACTCGCTGGCCATTGCGCTCAAGGGCGCGCCGCCAGCCTTGCTCGAACGGTTCCTCAACAACATGTCACAACGTGCTTCGCAGCTGTTCCGCGAGGACATGGAAGCACGCGGGCCTATTCGCATGTCGCAGGTCGAAGCCGAACAGAAGGCCATCTTGCAGATTGTCCGGCGCTTGTCCGACAGCGGCGAGATCGTGACCGCACGCGGTAATGACGCTTATGTCTGATAACACAACGGCGCCGGAGGGCAATCGCTGGCAGACCTGGCAGATGGATCCGCTGGGCAGCAACGAAGCACCTGTGCTCGATCCCGACATGAGCCGTCGTGAACAACTGCGCAAGCAGGCCTTTCAGCACAAGCTGGAAATGCAGGTGCTGCGGGAAAAAACGGTCAGTGAAGCGCAGCAGGTCGGCCATGCCCAGGGTGTGGAGCAAGGTTATGCACAGGGCCTGAGCGAAGGGCGTCAGGCGGCAGCCGTGGAGCTGCAACAGCAGATCGTGCAGACCTTGCAGCCTCTGCTGGAGCTGTGCCAGAACTTCGATCAGGCGCTCAGGCAGATGGATGCCCACATCGCCCGACAGTTAACGCGCATTGCGCTCGACACCGCCCGGCAACTGGCAGGCGAAGCCTTGACTGCGCAGCCGGAGCAGGTGATTTCAATTGTTCAGAAAATGCTCAACGGCAACCCGGAACTGACCGGCAAGCCGCGCCTGTGGCTGAACCCGGACGATCTGCAACTGGTTCAAAGCAGTCTGGCCGGGCAGATCGAGGCCGCAGGCTGGGTCTTGCAGGGCGACAGCACGATCCTGCCTGGCGGTTGCCGGGTGGTGAGCGCCAGCGGTGAGATGGACGCCACGCGCCAGTCACGCTGGGAAATGCTGAGCCGCAACACCGACCGCACACTGGACGACGCGGTGTCGATCCTCGGCGATAAACCATGATTTCCGGCAACCGGCATGTGGATCGCTGGAGCAGCGTGCTGGATGCCTTTCAGGGCGAACGGCTGCGGATTGCGGATTACATGCGCAGCGGGCGGATTATCCGTGCGACGGGCATGGTGCTGGAGGCGGTCGGCTTGCGCCTGCCTCTGGGCGGAGCCTGCCGTATTGAATTGACGGTGCAAGGCCAGACCGGTTCTACACCTGACTATGCCGAGGCCGAAGTGGTCGGCTTTGCGGGTGACATCCTCTATCTGATGCCGCTGGAAGAGATTCACGGCCTGCAACCCGGTGCCAGGGTCTTTGCCTCGGATGACTTTCTCGATGGCGCGACGGGTGCCCGTTACTTTCCTCTGGGCATGTCGCTGCTGGGCCGCGTTCTGGATAGCAGCGGCCAGCCGCTGGATGGCAAGGGGCCTTTACCCGGCGCCCATCACGCCAGTCTGCACACCCAGCCACTCAATCCTCTGAAACGTGCGCCAATCGATCGGCAGATCGATGTCGGCATCAGGGCCATCAACGCCTTGCTGTGTGTCGGTCGTGGTCAGCGTCTGGGTCTGTTCGCCGGTTCCGGCGTCGGCAAGTCGGTATTGCTGGGCATGATGGCCCGTTACACGAAAGCCGATGTGATCGTGGTGGGGCTGATCGGTGAGCGGGGCCGCGAGGTGCAGGACTTCATCGATAACATTCTGGGCGACGAAGGCTTGAGTCGTTCCGTGGTGGTGGCGGCTCCGGCCGATACGTCGCCACTGAAACGCCTGCAAGGCGCGGTCTATGCGACCCGGCTGGCCGAGGACTTCCGCGATCAGGGCAAGGACGTCCTGCTGATCATGGATTCGCTGACCCGTTACGCCATGGCCCAGCGTGAAATCGCCCTGGCCGTGGGAGAACCGCCCGCGACCAAAGGCTATCCGCCGTCGGTATTCGCCAAGCTACCGAAGCTCGTCGAGCGTACAGGCAACGGGCCTCCCGGTGGAGGCTCGATCACGGCGTTCTACACGGTGCTCAGCGAAGGCGATGACCAACAGGACCCGATTGCCGATTCGGCGCGGGCGATTCTGGATGGCCATATCGTGCTGTCGCGTCACCTGGCCGAAAGCGGGCATTACCCGGCCATCGATATCGAAGCGTCGATCAGCCGGGCAATGACCGCCATTGTCAGCGAGTCGCAGCAACGCAAGGCGCAGCAGCTCAAGCAGGCGTTGTCCCGTTATCAACGCAATCGCGACCTGATCAGCGTGGGGGCCTATGCGCCTGGCCATGATCCGCAACTGGACCGTGCCGTGGCGTTGTACCCGCACCTCGAACGCTTTCTGCAACAGCGCATCAACGATCGGGCCAGCGTGGAAGAAACCGTTCACGGACTCAATCTGTTGTTCCCCGGCAAATGACTGGCGAGTAATCAGTGATGGCTAACGAATCGCTTGAGCTTCTGATCGACCTGGCCAGCAAGGCCCGGGATGCTGCCGCACGCGCATTGGCCGAGAGCCGTCGCACTGAACAGCAGATCGTCAATCAGTTGCAAACCCTCGATCAATACCACCAGGAATACCGGCAGAACCTGCAACAGGAACTGCACAAGGACGGCATGAGCCCTTCGACCCTCACCAATTACCGCGGCTTTCTCAACTCGCTGGAGGCCGCCGTCGATCGTGCGCAGAAGAGTCTGGAGCGCCAGCGTAAACAGGTGGCCCAGCACCAGCAGAACTGGATGGAGGAGTGGCGAAAGGTCAACGCCATCGAAGCCTTGCTGAGCCGTCGTGCCTCGCAGGAAAAACTGCACGCCGGACGCGTCGAGCAACGGCAAACGGATGAGATGGCCAGTCAGTTACGCCGAAGGTCCGCCCAATTCTCGTCCTCCATCGATCGCCGCTTTTAAGGGACACCATGGATATCATCGCTTCGCCTATTTCCTCGTCCGCTGCATCGACTCAGGCCAGCGCTTCAAGTGCGTCCCGGAGTTCGGCTGCCGAACCGTTCTCACTGGCGTTCAGCCAGGCCAGCGAGGCGTCGAGCGACAGCGCTTCGGCCAGCTCAGCCACACCAGCCTCGGCTGCCAGCACCACTCAGGCACAAGCCGACAAGACGAGCTCAACTGACGCGAACATCGTGCAAATTGCGCCGAAAAGTACAACGGCTTCCACTGCCTCCAGCAAAACGGCCAGCAAGACTGCAACGGCTTCGGAGGCTGCCGAGGAAACCGATCTGGCGCAGGCCGTGCCGGTGGAGGCGGAGCCAGCCCTGCAAGCCGAACCGGTCGAACTGCCTGTACCCGCCGCTCCCGCACCGGTTGTTGAGCCACCGAGCCAGCCAGTGGTTTTCAACGAGATTGAAGAGGGGACGCCGATCACGGAAGAAGCTTTCGATCTGGACCTTAATGCCTCGGCAGAGGCCATCGTCGCCAATACCGATGCCGATACCACAGACGGTACCGACAGCAGTGACAGCACGCTGGACGACATTCGTCAGCGCATGGACCTGATTCAGAGAGCCGGCCAGCTCGATGCGTCCTCGATGATCGTTGTGCAGGCCATCCCGGTACAGGTCGCGGCCCCCGTCGCGACCGGCCTGGACGGTGCCGGTGATACCGGGTCGTTGCCGGAGGACGCCGCTGCCTTGAGCAACGTCAGTGCAAACCTTCAGTCGTCGATCATGGCTTCGGCCGACACCCCGCTGGAGGTCGATCCGGACATGTCCGGCCAGCTCCAGGATCAGGACACTGTCCAGACGCTGACAGGCCTGGATGCCTCTGTGGTGCAAGACGTGAACGCTTCGGCTGACAGTGCCCTTGTGGATAACCTGGCCGACAGCACGACCGGCAGCGAGACCCCCAGCAGTTTCAGCCTCGCGTCGCTGACCCTGAACAGCGCGGGTGTGGCGGGCACCGACAAGGTTGCCGGTAACGGCCTGACGCTTTCGGCGGCCATTGGCTCCTCAGACTGGCAGAGCGATCTGGGTCAGCAAGTGATCGACATGATCAAGCGCGGCGAAAAACAGATGGACCTGAGGCTGCACCCTGCCGACCTCGGCCCGCTGTCCATCAGCCTCAACCTCAACGATGGCAACACCCAGGCACAGTTCCAGTCGGCCCACGCTTCGGTCCGTGCCGCGGTGGAACAGGCATTGCCGCAGTTGCGCGATGCGCTGGCCTCTCAGGGCATCACTCTGGGCCAGGCTTCGGTCAGCGACGAGTCTTCGCGTCAGGCAGCCGGCCAGCAAGCCCGGCGCGATGCGCCAACCGGGGAAGCCAGTACCTCCGCAGGCCTTGCGGACTCTGCCCTGGAGGTCGAAGAGGCTCCGGTCCAGAACCTGGTCGTGGGCACGCGAGGCGTCGATCTGTACGTCTGAATACCAAATCAAAACAGGAAGATACCGCCGTTACTCTGGTCTTATCGACCCATGGCGAGACCGGGGCGGTGGTCATACTTCAACCCTGCCCAACCGTTCTTCCTTTCATGGTTCTCGCAAATGCCCACCACCCGCAAAACTTCCTGGCTCCTGATCATTTTGTTGGTGCTGTCAGCCGCGGCAGCCAGTGCCGGCGGCATGTACTTCTTCATGAACAAGAACCAGGCCCATGCTGACGAGCCGAGCAAGGCAGAAGCCGCTGCCAAGCCTGTTCAGGCCCCGCTGCTGGTCACGATTGCCCCGATGACCGTCAACATTCAGAACGAACGCAATGAGCAAAGCCTGCTGTATGTGGGGTTTGCGCTGGAAGTCGGAAACGAAACGACCCAGAAGTTCCTGCAGCAATACATGCCGCAGTTGCGCAGTCGGCTGCTGACGCTCATGGGCGGGCAGGACACCACGCAACTGGTGAGTGCCAAGGGCAAAGAGGCTCTGGCCGCAAGCATCCTGGAAACATTCAAACAGTCCCTGGCGGCGCAGCAGCCTGAACTCTCGGTGCTCAATGTCTTGTACACCGACTTTATCGTGCAGTAACCCATGGCCACAGACGACTTACTCTCGCAAGACGAAATCGACATGCTGCTCCGAGGGGGCAGCGATGCCCCGGCTGGCCGCGGCAGTGCCGACAAGATCGATGATGCGCGCGTCCGCCCGTACGACCCCGCGACCCAGCATCGGGTGATCCAGGAGCGTCTGCACGCTCTGGATATCATCAACGAACGCTTTGCGCGCTATTTCCGCATGAGCCTGTTCAACCTGATACGCCGCAGCATCGACATCACGGTCGAAAGCGTGCGCTATCAGAGTTACAGCGACTTCTCCCGTCACATGCCGATGCCGACCAACATCAACCTGCTGGCGATGAAGCCGTTGCGCGGCACGGCGCTGGTGGTGTTTCCGCCCAGCGTGGTGTTCATGGTGGTGGACAACCTGTTCGGTGGTGATGGCCGTTTCCTGACCAAGTCAGAAGGGCGGGAGTTCACCAACACCGAACAGCGCATCATCAAGCGCCTGCTGGGCCTGTCGGTGGATGCCTATCAGGATGCGTGGAAGTCGGTCTACCCGCTGGAAATCGAATACCTGCGTTCGGAGATGCAGGCCAAGTTCGCCAACATCACCAGTTCGCCCAATGAAATCGTGGTGAACGCGACCTTCCACCTGGAAGTCGGCACCCTGGCCAGCGATTTCAACATCGTCATTCCCTATCTGATGATCGAGCCGATGCGTCAGTTGCTCAATGGCCCGCTGACCGATGTGAACCCTGAAGAGGAAAAGCACTGGAACAAGCGCATGGCCGGCGAGATTACCCATTCACAGGTTGATCTGGTGGCCGACTTTGTCGAGATGGATGCCCGTGTGGGGCAGGTCATGGCGCTGAAAGTCGGTGATGTCTTGCCCATCGAACTTCCTGAGCTGATCAGCGCGCGGGTCGATGGTGTGCCTGTCATGACCTGTGAGTACGGCAGCCAGAACGGCATGCGTGCGTTGCTCGTGAAGGAATTGGTCGATCACTCGCTAAGCCCTGCCTCCTCTTCTTCTACCAGCCGTTTCGTCAAGGGGCATGTGCCCACTGCCAAGGAATCCGAGCATGACTGAGTCAAACAATATCGAGCCGCAAGAGGCGGACGATTGGGCCAAAGCCATGGCCGAGCAGGGCGTCGAGCCTGAAGCCGACGACCCGTGGGCCATGGCCCTGGCCGAACAGAGCGAGGCCGAAGCCGAGGCTGCTGCGGTCGACAATGACGTGATGCCGAGCGTTGGCACTGAAATCTTCAAGCCGCTGGTCACTCCTCAGCCCACCGCTGCGCCGCGTGAGCTGGAAATGATCATGGATATTCCGGTCAAGCTGAGCGTCGAGCTGGGCCGTACGCGGATTACCATCAAGCAGTTGCTGGAACTGGCCCAGGGATCGGTACTGGCCCTCGACGGTCTGGCGGGTGAGCCCATGGACATTCTGATCAACAGCTACCTGATCGCTCAGGGTGAAGTGGTGGTCGTGGATGACAAGTACGGTATCCGGATCACGGAAATCATTACGCCGTCCGAACGTGTGCAAAAACTCAATCGATGAGTGACGTCAGCCAAACACCGCCGGTGGCTCTCGGGGCCGCGTCGGACAGCCTGATGAGCCTGGCCTTGCTGGGCAAGACAGCCCTGGCATTGGGACTGGTGGTGGCCTGCGTCTTTGTCTGCGGCTGGTTGCTGAGACGGATCGGAACGCGCCCGCTGGTGCCGGGGCAGATCATGCGGGTGGTCAGCAGCACCAGTGTCGGTCAGCGCGAGAAAGTGGTGATCGTCGAAGTCCAGGGCAAGTGGTTGGTGCTGGGCGTCACGGCCCAGCAGGTCAGCGCGTTATCACAGATGGATGCGCCGCCAGCGCCTGCCGAGGGCAGCGCCCCTCTGGCTGGCAATACCTTTGCCGAACGGCTGGCCAGCGCCTTGAAGCGCAATATCCAGCGCACCCCTGACAAGCCGGAGAACCCATCATGAGTCGCCCGGCGTTCTTTCGTTCCGGCCTGGCGCTGGCGGCCTTTCTGCTGCTTGGGTTCATGACCGATGTTCAGGCAGAACCGCTGGGGCAGGGGCTTTCCGCCTTTACCGGGCAGGCGGGAGGCCAGCAGTGGTCGTTGAGCCTGCAAACCCTTCTGCTGCTCAGCGCCATGGCCTTTCTGCCGGCAGCCTTGCTGATGATGACCGGCTTTACCCGGATCATCATTGTTCTAGGGTTGTTGCGCACCGCCATCGGCACAACCTCGGCACCGCCGAATCAGGTGTTGCTGGGGCTTTCACTGTTCCTGACCTTTTTCGTCATGTCCCCGACCCTCGATCAGGCCTATCAGAAGGCCTGGGTGCCGTTCTCGAAGGACGAAATCTCGGTCGAGCAGTTTCTCGACCAGGCCAGCCAGCCGTTCCGCAAGTTCATGCTGACCCAGACACGTCAGGGCGACCTGGCCCTGTTCGCGCGTCTGGCCCAGATCGAGGATTTGCAGGGGCCTGAAGATGTGCCCATGCGCGTGCTGCTTCCGGCGTTTGTCACCAGCGAGCTGAAGACGGCGTTTCAGGCCGGTTTCACGATTTTCATTCCTTTTCTGATCATCGACCTGGCCGTGGCGAGTGTGCTGATGGCACTGGGCATGATGATGGTGCCGCCTTCCACGATTTCCCTGCCGTTCAAGCTGATGCTGTTTGTGCTGGTCGATGGCTGGCAATTGCTGCTGGGTTCGCTGGCGCAGAGTTTCTACACCTGATGATGTTTCTTCGAGGATGCACCCGATGACTCCGGAAATGGTCATGGATCTGGCTTACAAGGGTATGCGCATGAGCCTGGTGGTAGCCGGGCCGGTATTGCTTGCGACACTGTTCATCGGCTTGCTGGTGAGCCTGTTCCAGGCTGCGACGCAGATCAACGAATCCACGCTGTCGTTCATCCCCAAAATCGTCGGCGTGTGTGTGGTGCTGGTTCTGGCCGGCCCGTTGATCATGGAAATGCTGGTCGACTACACCCGAGCGTTGTTCAGCAGCCTGCCGACCCTGATCGGCTGACGCCAGTGATCGAAGTCAGCTCGGCCCAGTTGCAACTGTGGGTGGCCAGCTTTTTCTGGCCGTTTTGCCGGGTGCTGGCCTTTCTGATGAGCGACCCGATCCTGGGTCACAAGAACGTCTCAAGCCAGGTGAAAGTCGGCCTGGCCATGCTCCTGAGCTTTCTGTTGGCGCCCAATCTGGCTCCGGCCCCGGATATTCCACTGTTCTCGTGGGTCGGGCTGGGCGTGATTGTGGAACAGGTGTTGATCGGCATGTCGCTGGGCATGGTCATGCGGATCACGCTGGCGGTCGTGGAAATGGCTGGCGATATCTGTGGCATGCAGATGGGGCTGGCCTTTGCCACGTTTTTCTCCGCCGATACCAATACCAACAGCATGGTGCTGTCGCGCTTCCTGAGCATGATCACGATCCTGATGTTCCTGGCGCTGGACGGGCACTTGATGGTGCTCGAACTGCTGGCCCTGACGTTCAAGACGTTACCGATCGGCCATGTACAGTTCGATCCCAATGCCTGGAACCTGATTGCGCGCTACGGCAGCACCATTTTCCTGACCGGCCTGCTGCTGGCGTTGCCCATGGTGGGGACGCTGCTGATCATCAACCTGGCCATGGGCATTCTGAACCGCGTTTCGCCGCAATTGACCGTCTTTTCGGTCGGTTTCCCGGCAACCCTGCTCGTCGGGCTGGTGCTGTTGATGGTGGTGATGGGAGATATGGGGCAATTCCTCGCCCGGTTGATGACCGGCACCCTGCAATTCATGCAGTACCTGATCGATAACATGGCCCGTCCCTGAGCTGTTTTTTCGCGAATGAATTCGCTCCTACCGGTCTGTGTAGGAGCGAATTCATTCGCGAAAGGGGTCGTCAGATGTACTCGAACAACGACATCTTCTGAATGCTGACGAAGGTCTGCTGGGCAGCCTGCAAGGCCACCTGCAACGAGGTGTATTCGGTCACTGCTTCGGTGTAGTCGGCATCCACCAGACCGGACAGGCGTTCGGTGTAGCTCAGTGCCAGGTCATCGCCGATGGCGTCGAGCACTTCGATCTGATTGAGGCGTGAACCCACCGAGGTCTGTACCGTCAGCACGTTGTCCTGGGCATTGCTCAGCTCGCGGCTGGCGGTGGACAGGGTATTGCTCAGGGCCGCCTGATCGGCCTCGGTTTCCACCGGTGTTTGCAGGGCCGTGATCAGGTTCTTCAGGGTCGCGAACAGGTCCGGGTCGGCATCCGCAGCAGCGCTGACCGTGATGGTGTCGCCATCGGCAGGTGTACCGTCCAGAGTCAAGGTCAGGCCATTGATTTCAAGTGTTTCACCTTCGGTGTAGGCCACCGGGTCGGCGCCATCGATGCTGTATTGCGCCGTACCATCGTCGGCCGTGCTGAAGGTGATCGTAAAGCCGGTGCCGTAATTGGCGTCTTCAGGGTCCGAGATGTCGGGGCCGTCGAAGGTCACGCTGCCGGTGTTATCGCCCGCTTCGGCGATGAAGCCTGCCGAGCTGCTGACCGACAGAAAGATCGTTGCGCCGTTGTCGCCGCTGGCCATGGTCTGCGTGGAGCTGACCTGCTGCGTGACGACATTGTCGTCGCCCTGATAGACCATGTTGCCGTCGGCATCCTCGACAAAGGCCGGGCTCTGGCTCTGGTAGCCGGAGAACAGGTAGTTGCCGTTGCTGTCGGTCGCGTTGGCCAGGGTCACGAGGGTGTCATAGACGCCTTGCAACGACGTGGCGATCGACTCGCGGTCGGCATCGCTCAAGGTGCCGTTGTTGGCCTGGACGACCAGGGCCATGGCGCTGCTGATGGCATCGTTGATGCTGTCCAGGGTGCTTTCTTCCTGGGACAGCGAAGTGGTGATGGCGCTGCGCGAGTCGGCATATTGCTCGTTGGCGGCAATGGCCTGGCGCACGTTGACGGCCTGGGCGGCGGCCAGCGAGTCGTCCGAAGGCGTAACCACTCTCGTGCCGCTGGACACTTCCTGAGCGGCTTCCTGATAAGCGCTCTCCTGAGCGAGCATGGAACTCAAGCTTTGGCTGTAAATCGTCGCACTGCTGAGGCGCATGGCGTGACTCTCCTTTCAGGCGGTTATCAGTCGATGTCGAGAATGGTGTCGAGGATGGTGGTGCCCACTTCGACGACCTTCGCGCAGGCCTGGTAATACTGTTGATAAACGATGAGGTTGGCGGCTTCTTCGTCCAGATTGACCCCGGATTCCGACTGCTGAAGGGTAGTCAGCTGTTCGGTCAGGCTGGTCTGGGTTTCCAGCTGGCCGGCAATCTTGGTGGCGGTGCTGCCCACGTCGCTGACCAGGGCCGAGTAAGTCTGGCTCAGGGTCGAGGTGCCGCCCACGATGGTGTCGGTCTGCAGGTCGAGCATCGCCAGGGCGTTGGTGTTATCGCTGCTGCCGGTCGACGTACCGGCGGCAATCAGGCTGCCATCGGTGATCAGGGTGCTGAAGCTGCTGGCCGCATTGCGGGTCGGCAGGACCAGAAAGCTGTCGCCGTCGGCGGCGGTGCCGCTGATGGTCGCGGTCATGCCGGCAAAGGTCAGGGTGCCGGTATCGCTGTCGTAGGTGGACTCCACGCTGGCACCGGTATCGTTGCGCGTCACGGTGTAACCATCGGTGTCGGAGTAGCTGACGGTGTAGTCGCTGGCACTCAGTTCGCTGACATCGTCGTTGAACGTCACGCTCAGGGTCGCGTCGCCGGTGTTTCCGGTGTTGCCGTAGGCGCTGGGGTCATCGACCGAGAAAAACGCCGTGCCCGTATCGCCATTGAGGTCGATACCCGACTCCTGAAGCGTATTGAAGGCTTGTGTCAGCGAAACCGCCAGCAGACCGAGCTGGTTCTGCGTATCGGTCAGCGTGGTATTGCGGAACTCCAGCAGCCCGCCCAGGGAGCCGCCGCTGATGGTCGAGTCTTCCAGCGTAGTGCTGTTGCCAGCGGCATCGACGTAACTGATGACAGTCTGGGTCGGGTCACTGGCCGAGACACTGGTTTCCAGGTCGAAACTCTCGTTGCCGGACACCAGCGCCAGGCCATTGCTCAGGGAGACGGTGTAGCTGCCGTTGTCCTGGGTGGTGACATCGACATCCACCAGTTCACTGAGCTGGCTGACCAGCAGGTCCCGCTGGTCGAGCAGGTCATTGGACGTGCTGCCCAGAGCGCTGGACAGGCTGATCTTCTTGTTGAGATCGGCAATCTGCTCGGTGATGTCATTGATCTGGGTGACCTGATCGTCGATCTGGTTGTTCACATCGTCCGACATTTCATCCAGATAGCTGCCCAACTGGGTGAACTGAGAGGCCAGGGTTTCGGCAGCACCGACCACTTCTTCCCGTGCCGAGGTGTCGCTGGCGTCGGAGGTCAGGGTCTGGATCGCGGAAAAGAAGCTCTGCATCAGGGTATCGAGGCTGGCATCGCCATCGGCCAGCAGGCTGTCGATCTGGTCGATTTCAGTCTGATAGGTCGACAGGGCGCTTTCGGCGCTGATCGAACTGTTGAGCTGGGTGGTGACGAACTGGTTGTATTGACGATCGACGCTGGAGACTTCCACACCGCTGCCCGAGCTGGACTCGGAAAAGGTCGCGACTTGCAGGGTGTAGCCATCGGTGTAAGCGTTGGTCGTGTTGTTGCTGCTGGTACTGAGGGCAATCTGTGCGGCAGTCAGACCGCTGACACCAATGGAAATAATGCTCATTGAAAAGCTCCTAAGCTACATATGACCCACTATCGGCTCCGCGAAAGTGCAACTTTGATGGTTGAAGCAAAAAATGTGGGTTGTTCGCGAATGAATTCGCTCCTACGGGTGATATGTAGGACCGGATTTATCCGGGAAGAGGCCCGTGCATTCACTGCATCTTCACGTCTTCCCGGATAAATCCGGTCCACAGTCAGTCAGCGTTCAGTTGCGCCATGGGCGGTACGGACCTGAGCGGGCCGATGGTGGCCATGACCGAAATCAGTTTCCGCGCATAGTGAGGATCGGTGGCATAACCGCCCTGTTGCAGCGCGATGGCGGCCTGGGGGGCGTCGGCGGCATTGCGGGCGGCGGCATAGCTCGGGCGGGTGCGGATCAGGCGGGCGTAATCGCTGAACGCTGCGTCATAGTTCGCGTAGACGCGGAAGCTTTCCACCTGCTTTTGTGCCTCGCCCGCCTCGAATTCCGTGGTCATGACCTGAGTCGTCGCGCCTTGCCATTGGCCACCGGCCTTGATGCCGAACAGGTTGTGGCTGTCGGCTCCGTTGGCGGTGGTGATCTGGCGGCGGCCCCAGTCGGTTTCCAGCGCAGCCTGGGCGAGGATCAGCTCGGCAGGCACGCCGCTGCTGCGGGCAGCTTTCTGCGCCGGTTCGCTCAAGCGGGCGATGAAGGCCTGAACATGCTCGGGGCGTTCATTGCTGCCGTCGCTGACTTCCCGCCGTTTCCAGGACTCGAAAGCCTGGGTCTGGTAAGCGGAAACCGCGAAAGGCGACTCCGGGTTGTCCGTGCTGGAGGGCGGCAGGTCCAGGAACCGGGCGGCGGCCTCATCAATGCCGTCCTGGAAGGCTGGCGCGTGGTGCCCGACCGTTGATCCACCCAGTTGCCGGGTCAGTTGTTCGGCCAGGCCGATCCCTTTGCCCGCCAGACTCTGGGCGATCTGCTGGTCGAACATCTCGGTGTAGAACTCGGTCTGCGAGTTGCTGGACATCTCGGACTTCGGAATCGCGGCCCGCATGCTCTTGAGCATCATCTGCAGGAACAGGGCTTCGAACTGCTTGCTGGCTTCCTTCAGACCGGCCCCGGCGTCTTCGTGGGAGCGCCGTTTGAGCTGGTCCAGCCCCTGTACATCCAGGGCAAAGCCGGCCGTGCTGTCCGCCATGTTCATCAGATGATCTCCAGCTCGGCCCGCAGCGATCCGGCGGCCTTGAGGGCTTGCAGGATGGCCATCAGGTCCTGGGGTGTCGCACCCAGCGCATTCAGGCCCTTGACCACATCCATCAAGTCCGCCGTGCCTTCAAGCACATGCAACGAGCCGCCTTGAGCTTCGATGGAAATGTTGCTCTTGGGCACTACCGCCGTCTGACCGCCACTGAATGCGCCCGGCTGGCTGACGGTGTTGGTGGTGTCGATGATCACCGAGAGATTGCCGTGAGCCACGGCGGCGCGGTGCAGTTTCACCGAGCTGTTGAGGACGATGGAGCCGGTACGCGAATCGAGGATCACCTTGGGGCGCATCGGGATCGGCAGGACTTCGACGCTCTCGACCCGGGCCATGAAGTTGACTCGCTCATTGAGCGACAGCGGCCCCTGGATCTGGATTCTGCCGCCATCCACGGCCGAGGCCACGGTGCTGCGGAATTCGGAGTTGATGGCATAGACCACGCGCTGGGCGGTGGCGAAGTCCGGGTCGTGCATATAAAGGTTGAGCAGGCCGCTGTCGTTGCTCAGGTTCAGTGGCACCGAGCGCTCGACGATGGCACCGCCGCTGATGCGTCCGCCGGCCAACTGGTTGACCTGCACACTGCTGCCGTTGGCCGCCGCCCCGGCTCCGCCGACCATCAGGTTACCCTGGGCCAGGGCGTAGACCTCGCCATCGGCGCCTTTCATGGGGGTCATCAGCAGGGTTCCGCCGCGCAGGCTCTTGGCGTTACCGATGGAGGACACCACGACGTCGATCTGCTGACCCGGATGAGCGAACGCAGGCAGGTTGGTGGTGACGATCACTGCCGCGATGTTGCGCATCTGCATGTTGGCGTCGGCGGGCAGGGTGACGCCCAGCTGCGACAGCATGTTGGTCAGGCTTTGTTCGGTGAACGGGCTTTGGGTGGTCTGGTCGCCACTGCCATCGAGGCCGACGACCAGGCCGTAACCCACCAGGCTGTTGGGGCGTACCCCGGCAAAGTCTGCGATGTCTCGAATCTGCTCGGCTTGTGCCAGACCGCCCAGCAGGAGGGTGCCGGCGCACAGGAGTGCCCGCAGCACTCGTGATCCGGACATGGCTGCGCGTGACAGCGAGGGGGTGAATACAGCGTCAGCCATGGTTCTCGTACTCAAAAAGGAGAAATGTTGAGGAGAATGCGATGGAGCCAGCCCATGCGCTGTGCTTCGTTGATGTAGCCATCACCGACGTACTCGATCCGGGCCTGTGAAACCTGGGTCGATGACACGGTGTTTTCCCCGGTAATGGTCCGAGGGTTGACCACACCGGAGAAACGTATGAATTCCGTGCCCTGATTGATTGCGATCTGCTTGTCGCCGCGCACGCGCAAGTGCCCGTTGGGCATGACCTGCATGACGGTCACGGAGATGGTGCCGGTGAAGGAGTTGTTGGCCTGGGAGCCTCCGCCGCCGCTGAAATCATTGGTGGTCGAAGCGTCCAGCCCGAAGTCCCCGACCTGTGACGCCCGGCTGGAGGTGGTCGCCAGGCTCAGGCCGATGGAGCCGGTGCGGTTGGCATTGGACGACGAGGTCTTGCTGGCGCTGACCTGTTCTTCCAGCTCGATGGTCAGCGTATCGCCCACCATCCGCGGGCGGCGATCCTCGAACAGCGGTTGCGAGCCACGGTTGCCCTGATAGATCGAGCCATTGGCCAGACGGTTGGGCAGTGTCTGCATCTGCATTTCTTCATCGGGCACGACAGGCTTGTGTGGCAACTGATCACAGCCTGTCGTTGCCAGCATGCCTGTCAGGACTGCCCATAGAGGCCATGCCAGTCGGCGTTCATGTGCCATTGTGTGTGTCTCGGACATGGCGGTTAGAGCTGAGTCAGACGCTGTAGCATCTCGTCCGAGCTCTCGACGGCCTTACTGTTGATTTCATAAGCGCGCTGGGTCTGGATCATGCCGACCATTTCCTCCACCACGTTGACGTTGGAGGTTTCGACATACCCCTGGGACAGCGAACCGCCACCGTTGAGGCCGGGTGTGGTTTCGGTCGGCGCACCCGAGGCGTCGGTCTCCTGATAGAGGTTCTGCCCGATGCTTTGCAGGCCGGCCGGGTTGATGAACAACGCCAGGTTCAACTGGCCGACCTGAGTCGACGTGGACGAACCCGATTGAGTGACCGAAACGATGCCGTCGGTGCTGATCGTGATGGCCGTGGCATTGGTCGGAATGGTGATGCCTGCCGACAGCGTGTAGCCGTTGGAGGTGACCATCTCGCCATTGGCGTTGAGCTGGAAACTGCCGTCACGGGTGTAGCCCGTGGTGCCGTCGGGCATGTCCACCTGAAAAAAGCCCAGGCCGTTGATGGCCAGGTCCTTGGAGTTGCTGGTTTCTTCCAGGTTGCCCTGGGTGTGCAGGCGCTCGGTGGCGACTTCGCGCACGCCCGTACCCACCAGCAGGCCGGAGGGCAGTCGAGTGTCGGTGCTGCTTTGGGCACCCGGCTGGCGTTCGTTCTGGTACAGCAGATCCTCGAATACGGCGCGTGAGCGCTTGAAGCCGTTGGTGCTGACGTTGGCCAGGTTGTTGGCAATGACGTCCATCTGCGCCTGCTGGGCTTCCAGGCCAGTCTTGGCCGTCCACAGTGATCTGATCATCGATCGGTTCCTTATTCATCCAACCGTGAGGTCAGCCCTGCAGGGAAAGCAGGTTGTTGGCGCTCTTGGCGTTTTCGTCGGCACTGCTGATGGCTTTCATCTGCATTTCATAGCGACGTGAGTTATCGATCATGGCCACCATGGCGCTGGTCGGGCTGACGTTGCTGCCCTCCAGCGAACCGGGGGCCACGCGCATGGTTTCGTCGGCGGGCAGCGGCTGGCTGACGCCGTTGGCACCCGGCGCGGTGCGAAACAGCCCGTCGGTGCCGGCCTGAAGCGTGCCGGGCAAGGCCGACACCAGCTTCAGGCGCCCGACCGGGCTCAGGCCTCTGGGCTCCATGCCGACTTCACGCACGCTGATCGTGCCGTCGCTGCCGAGGGTGACTTCACTGCCCAGCGGCACGACGACAGGACCCCCGTCTCCGATGACCGGACGACCTCCGACCGTCATGGCACCGGTGCCATCGACCTGCAGGTCGCCGCGCCGTGTATAGGCTTCGCCGCCATCGGCGGTCTGCACGGCCAGCATGCCGTTCTCGCCAAGTGCGACATCCAGGGCGCGGTCGGTGTGGACGATCGGGCCCTGGGTCCAGTCAACACCGAACCCCTGGGCCGCGACCGAAACCCGCGTCGGCAAGCCTTCACCCGCCACGGGCGAGGATTGCATTTCGACCAGTTGCGCCCGAAAGCCGGGCGTCACGATGTTGGCCAGGTTGTTGGCGACGACGGCCTGCTGTTCGAGGGCCTGATTGGCCCCGCTCATGGCCGTGAAGAGCATGCGATCCATGTATTACGACCCGATATTCACGGCTTGCTGGAGCACTTCGCTTTGTGCGGTGACCGACTTGGCGTTGGCCTGGAAGTTGCGCTGGGCAATGATCAGGTTCACCAGTTCGGTGGTCAGGTCGACGTTGGAGTCTTCGGTGGTGCCGCTCAGGATCGAACCCAGCGAGCCGCTGCCGGCCACGCCCAGCAAGGCCTGTCCGGAGGCGGTAGTGGCCAGCCAGGTGTTGTCGCCGTTGGCTTGCAGGCCGTTTTCATTGCTGAAGGTCGCCAGCTGGATCTGATCGATGTTCTGCGTCTGATCGTTGGAGTAAGTGGCAATGACGGTTCCGGTTTCGTCGATGCTGAAGCTCACCAGGCTGCCGGAGGTGTAGCCATCCTGAGAAATGTCGGTGACTGAGGAGTCGTTACCGAATTGAGTGGTACCGGTCAGGTCCAGCTCAATGGTCATTTCCGCGGCGCCATTATCCGGGTCATAGGTGTAAGTGCCGGTTTCACCGCTGGTGATCAGGCCGCTGGAGCTGAACTCCACGGTCTGGGTTTCGCTCAGCAGGGTGCCATCGACGGCGGTGTGGACTTCCCAGGTGTTCTCGGCGGTCTTGGTGAAATACAGCGTGCTGGTGTGGCTGTTGCCCAGCGAGTCGTAGATGGTTGCCGTGGTGGAGTAGGAGTAAGTCGACGAATCGGTCTGGTCGAAGGTGTCGGTGATGATGTCTTCGCTGGAGTCCAGGTTCAGTTCGGCGTCCAGCTCGGTGGTGGCGCTGGCGGGCATGCCTGTGGTCGGGATCTGGATGACGCCGTTGACGCCCAGCAGTTGGTCGCCTGCCGCGTTTTCCAGATAGCCGTCGGCGGTCAGAGTCAGCTGACCGTTACGCGAGTAGACCGTCTGTGTTCCGTCGGTGAAGGTGAAGAAGCCATCGCCGTTGATTGCCAGGTCCAGTTCGTTGTCGGTGGTGGTCAGGCTGCCGTCACTGAAGTTCTGCACCACGCCCGAAACGGTGGTACCCAGACCGACATCGGCACCCGAATACACGTCGGCGAACTGGGTCGTGGAGCTTTTGAAGCCCACGGTCTGGGAGTTGGAAATGTTGTTACTGACGACGTTGAGGTCGGTCGAAGCAGCCGCCAGACCACTAAGCGCTTGGGAAAAAGCCATGGTGTTTCTCCTAGAATGCGAACGATGACTGAGCAGTCCTGGCAACTGCGAAGGGTTGTGTGAGTGGTGAAATGCCCGGCAATCAAAGCACCAGGCTGATATCGCTCAAGGCGACGTTTTCGTTGACGCCGCCCAGGTCGAGCGCAACGGCGTTGCTGCTGTCGGTCGTCACACCGGTCACCAAGGCGTAATTCAGTGCGGTGGTGGTCACGGCGGTGTCGTCGGCCGTGGCGGTGACGGTGAAGGTGTAGGCGCCATCGGCGGCGGTGGTGCCATCGTCCTGCAAGCCATCCCAGTACAGGGCCTGGGTGCCGGCGCTCATGTCGCCCTCATCAATGGTGCGCACCACGTTGCCGTCGCTGTCGCTGATCGTGATGGTGACCTCATCGGCATCGCTGGCCAGAGTGACGCCGAAGGTGGTGGCTTCGCCGCTGGAGACCTTGATGGTGTTGCCGTCAATCAGAACGCCGTTGCCCACCAGCGCCGAGGCTTGCAGGGTTTCGCTGGCACTGATCTGGCTGGAAATGCTTTCGACGGTGGTGCTCAGGTTCTCGATGCTGCTGATGGTGCTGATCTGCGCCAGTTGCGTGACCATCTCGCTGTTGTCCATCGGATCGGTCGGGTCCTGGTTCTGCAACTGGGTGGTCAGCAGGGTCAGGAACTGGTCCTGCAGCTCTTCCGAAGCAGTGGCGCTGCTCTCGGAGGTGCTGCTGCTACTGTTCATGGTCGAGAGGACCGAGCTGGAAATCGTGGTAGCCATTGTTTATGCCTCGCCTAAAGTCAGAGTTTTCAGCATCAATTCCTTGCTGGTGGACATGACTTCGACGTTGGCCTGGTAAGAGCGCGAAGCAGAGATCATGTTGACCATTTCGCTCACCGGCTCGACGTTGGGCATGGTCACGTAGCCATCCTCGTCGGCCAGCGGATCGCCAGGCCGAAACTCCTGGCGCATGGGCGAGCCGTCCTCGATCACCTGGCTGACCCGCACCCCGCCAATCTTGCTGCCGGTCTGGTATTTCGACTCGAAGACCACCTGGCGGGCGCGATAGGCATCGCCATCCGGGCCGTTGGTGGTGTCGGCGTTGGCCAGGTTGCTGGCCGTTACGTTCATGCGCTGGGACTGCGCACTGAGCGCCGAGCCTGCGATATCGAAAATGCTGAACATCGACATGGTGTTTTCCCTGCGTTATTCGGACTGCATGGCGGTCTTGAGCGACTGCAACTTGCTGCTCAAAAACGTAAGGCTGGCCTGGTACTTGACGGAGTTGTCGCTGAACTGCGCGCGCTCGCGGTCCATGTCCACGGTGTTGCCATCCAGGCTGGGCTGGTCCGGGACGCGGTACATCAGCGAGCGCGTCGAGAAGCTGCTGGAGGACTCTGAATGCAGATGGCGATCCGAGGTGGTCGAGAGCGACATGCCACGGTCATGAGCGCGCCCGTTATGCAGCGCGCTGCTCAGTTCGGCGGAGAAGTCGAAATCGCGCGCCCGGTAGTTGGGCGTGTCGGCGTTGGCGATGTTATTGGCCAATACCTGCTGGCGCTCAGCCCGCAAACTCATTGCGTCCTGCTGAAAACGCAGCTCGTTGTCGAGCTTGTCGATCATGTCTGCGGACCTGTGCATCAAATAATTGAACGGCTCGCAGATTAGTCCCAAGGCCGTCGATGCAAAGGCCGAAACAGGCCGCTATTTGACGACCAATTCAAGACTTGCCTCGTCGCAGAGGAGCCTAGAATTCTTCGCTTGCTACCTCGGAGGATTGGCTCGATGAGAGCGTTATCTGGGTCTTGTACATCTCGCGCGCGCATGGCCAGCCATGCCTTTTTCTTGTTTTGCCTGCTTCAGGCCGGTCCGGTCATGGCCCAGCCTGACGTGTTGCAGGACAGGGTGCGCAGTGTGATTGCGCAGCGCTTGCCGCCACGCACTCAGGTGCAGTCGATCGACATCGGCCAACCCACCACACGGATTCAGACGTGCGAAAGCCCTCTGCCGTCGCTGGTTCACCCTGAGCAGAACACCTATGGCCGGGTAGCGGTCGAGGTGCGTTGCGAAGGCGAGGACGGCGTGGCGGGGTATCTGCAGGTCAATGTGTCCGCTACGGGAGAGTATGTGGTTGCCAGCCAGCGGATTGCCTCGGGCGATGTGGTCCAGGCCAACATGCTGGCCATCAAGCGTGGCCCGCTGGAGGGGCTGGCCAAGGGGGCCGTGCTCAAGCCCGAGCAGGTCATCGGGCGGCAGGCCACCCGGACGTTCGGGCGTGGCAGCCCTCTGGCGCAGAACAACTTCCGGGAGCGTTGGCTGGTGGAGCGCAATCAGCGGGTGGTCCTCAAGGCACAAGGTGCCGGTTTCAGGATCAGCCGTGAAGGCAAGGCGCTGGACAATGGCAGTCTGGGCAGCAGCGTCAGGGTCTTGAGCAGTGATGGCAAGACGCTGAATGCGCAGGTGATTGGCCAGAACGAGTTGTTGCTGCGTTTTTAAATTTTTTCGACGAAACCCGATCACCGGTCAAAGTTTGCCCTTTCGATTGCCGATAGTGACCTTACAACAGCCAATGAAGCCTCTAACGTGAAAATCATAAGCGCTAACCCGATCAATTCTCTTGCGCCGACCGACAGTAAATTGGCCGGTACCAGTTCTCAGCGAGCCGAACTCCAGACGCTGGAGACGTCTGATGCGGACATGGATGCATTGAACATCAGCTCTCTGGCGGATGTTTCAAGCGAGTCTGACGTGAACATGGAAAAGGTGGCGCAACTGCGCCAGGCCATCGACAGTGGCACGATGCAGATCAGTTCGGAGTCGATCTACGACGGTCTGGTGTCGAGTGTTCGGGAAATGCTCGGCAGTAGCGATCCGGCCTGAGCGACACGCGTTACCGAGATCGATACTGAAACCTATGAGCTTTGGATACCTATGAGCCTGGCGAGACACCTGGAGTTGCAAACGCAGACGGTTACTCATCTCGTCGAGCTGTTGGAGCTGGAGCGACGTGCACTGGCTCAGGCCCGGATCGAAGGTGAAAAGCTGAGCGAACTGACGGCGTGCAAACAGGCCGCGCTGCTCAAGCTGGAGCAACTGGAGGCGATTCGCGCCGGTGCGCAGTTGAAGCTTGGGTACGGCTCGGGTCGCAAGGGAGCGCTCAAGGCTGCTCAGGACGCCGATTGTGTCGCGGCCTGGAAACAGTTGCAGGCATTGGCCCAGCGGGCCAGAAGCCTCAATACCACCAATGGTGGCACCCTCAGCCTGCGCATGAGTTATAACCAGCGCATCGTGAGCTTTCTCAACTCGGTCATCGGCAGCAAGCTGTATGGCCCGGACGGCCGGGCGCAACGCGACAGTTGAGCCGCCTCCGCAGCGGCTGACACATTCAAGGGCGGGGTGTCATACCCCGGAAACTGCGCCGCCAGATCTGGCAGCGTATCTTGCCGTGCCTGCGTTACAACGATTTTTTTACCCGGCTTCCTGACTTTTTGATCAAGTTTCAAGGAGGACGGGCCGATACCCAGTTCGCGCAAATCTGCTGTTTAAAAAAACAAGATCCTCAGCTTATGCATGGCGCACTCAGGAACATAACGGAGTTTTTATGAACAGCAGTTTTGCGAATATCAGCGTCAACATGAAGCTGGCCCTGGGGTTTGGCATCGTTTTGGTTTTTACCGCGTTACTGGCCCTTGTCGGCTGGAACGGTCTCGACAAGTTGATCTCCCGCACCGACAGAATCGGTGACATCACTGAATTGAGTAACAAGTTGACCGTGCTGCGTGTTGCCCGGCTGCAATACATGCTCACCGACGGCGACGATAACGCCGCGCAGAACGTCCAGAATCACCTGGAAACCTTCAAGAAAACGCAGCAGGCCGTACTTTCCAACTTTACCAATCCGGCCAACGTGCAACTTCTGAAACGCCTTGGCGACCACCTCAACACCTACGAAAAGTTGTTGAACCAGATGCGCGAGGCGTATCGGAACAGCGTCAAGGTGCGGGCTGAAATGGGTGTGAATGCGGCCCGTGCGACCGAGTCGATCAACACGATCAATGACTCGGTCATCAAAATGGACCCTTACGATCCTGCCCGTTCGGATCAACTTCAGCTCATCGCCAATGCCCGCATGGACGTCCAGTTAGTGCGTTATGAAGTGCGCGGTTATACCGGTAACCCTACCGACAAGAGCGAGCAGGCTGCATTTAAACAACTGGAAACGGCCATCAAGGGTGTCGACCGGCTCAGGTCTGCATTCGGTGCGGTGCAGGGCGACAAGGTGGCTCAACTGGAAACGGCCTTGCGCAACTATCAGGTGTCGGTAGAGGCCTTCCGGACGGCCGACAGCGCCATCAATGCCACCCGCAAGGAGATGACGGTACTGGGTGAAGAGATCTTCAAGATCGGTACCGAGCTTTACAGCATTCAGCAACGCCTGGCCACTGAAGATACGGCCCAGGCGCGTCAGTTGCAGATTATCGGCACCCTGTTGGTGCTGCTGTTCGGTGTTGTAGCGGCCATCGTCATTACCCGCCAGATCACACGTCCGTTGCAGGAAACCCTGGAGGTCGTGAACCGCATTGCTTCGGGTGACTTGAGCCACACGATGGTGGTGACCCGTCGGGACGAACTGGGCGTGGTGCAACAAGGCATCCAGCGCATGGGCACGACCTTGCGTGAGCTGATTACCGGCATTCGCGATGGCGTGACGCAGATTGCCAGCGCCGCTGAAGAACTGTCGGCCGTGACCGAACAGACCAGCGCCGGGGTCAACAGCCAGAAAGTCGAGACCGATCAGGTCGCGACGGCCATGCATGAAATGTCAGCCACTGTGCATGAAGTGGCGCGCAATGCCGAACAGGCTTCGGTTGCAGCTTCCGCCGCCGACCAGGAGGCACGCGACGGCGACAAGGTGGTGGGTGAAGCCATTCACCAGATCGAACGACTGGCCACTGAAGTCATGCGTTCCAGCGATGCCATGACGGTACTTGAGGAAGAAAGCAGCAAGATCGGCAAGGTCATGGACGTGATCAAGGCCGTGGCCGAGCAGACCAACCTGCTGGCCCTCAATGCGGCGATCGAAGCGGCCCGTGCCGGCGAGGCCGGGCGCGGATTTGCGGTGGTTGCCGATGAAGTGCGCGGTCTGGCACAGCGTACCCAGCAATCGACCGAAGAAATCGAAGGCCTTGTGGCGGGGCTGCAAAGCGGCACCCGTCAGGTCTCCGACATGATGCTCAGCAGCCGTAGCCTGACCGACAGCAGTGTCACCCTGACACGCAAGGCCGGTTCTTCTCTGGAGAGCATCACGCGGACCGTTTCCAACATCCAGGCCATGAACCAGCAGATCGCCGCTGCCGCCGAGCAGCAAAGCTCGGTTGCCGACGAGATCAGCCGCAGCATCCTGAACGTGCGTGATGTTTCCGAACAAACGGCTGCGGCCAGTGAGGAAACCGCGGCCTCCAGCGTTGAGCTGGCGCGTCTGGGCAACCAGTTGCAGATGATGGTGAGCCACTTCCGGGTGTAGATCCTTTTCGCGGATGAATCCGCTCCTACACAGAATCATGTAGGAGCGAATTCATTCGCGAAGGCTCAACAAACGCATTGCCTGACACACCGTCTTCCCGGATGAATCCGGTCCCACACATTTCAGGGCATATG
>NZ_JBIVGV010000011.1:81333-173599 GCF_044748865.1 Pseudomonas sp. NPDC089734
CATATGAAAATGTGGCATCGGTAGGAGCGAATTCATTCGCGAAAGGCCAACAGATGTACTGCCTGACACACCGCCTTCCCGGATGAATCCGGTCCCACATATTTCAGGACATATGAAAATGTGGCATCGGTAGGAGCGAATTCATTCGCGAAAGGCCAACAGATGTACTGCCTGACACACCGCCTTCCCGGATGAATCCGGTCCCACACATTTCAGGCCATATGATGATGTGGCATCGGTAGGAGCGAATTCATTCGCGAAGGCTCAACAAACGTACTGCCTGACACACCGCCTTCCCGGATGAATCCGGTCCCACACATTTCAGACCATATGAAGATGCGGCATCGGTAGGAGCGAATTCATTCGCGAAGGCTCAACAAACGTACTGCCTGACACACCGCCTTCCCGGATGAATCCGGTCCCACACATTTCAGGGCATATGAAAATGTGGCATCGGTAGGAGCGAATTCATTCGCGAAGGCTCAACAAACGCATTGCCTGACACACCGTCTTCCCGGATGAATCCGGTCCCACACATTTCAGGCCATATGAAAATGTGGCATCGGTAGGAGCGAATTCATTCGCGAAAGGCCAACAGATGTACTGCCTGACACACCGCCTTCCCACATGGATTATTTCGCCGGTATGTACGACTGGCGGGTTCTTTCCAGTTCTCCGCTGCGTTGCAGGGTGAGAATCGCTGCATTGATGCTGGGTAGCAGCGCAGCGTGTCGGCGTTGCAGCTTGATGCTCAGCGGCGCCTCGCTGAGCTGCGCGCCTTGTTGAAAGGTGGCGGGATCGATTCGGTGGCTGGCAATCAGGTATTCGTATAGATCGTCGACCATGGCAACAGCCGTTACCCGCCGGGTCTGCAGCAACTCAAGCAGCGCGAGGTCCTGCGAGGTTTCCAGCCGGGAGACACGCTTTTCGGCCAGCGCGGCATCGAGTGCGTGATAGGTATAGCCCCGAATCATGCCAATGGTCATGCCCTGCAACTTATCCACAGGGGTGGCAGCGGCCGGATGGCCCGCAATGAAGTACAGGTGTTCCTTCACGTTGAGATACGGGATGGAGAAGACATACCGGTTCAAGTCATCAGGGTGAGTCCAGAGAGGAGAGTCGGCATAGTTCAGATCGATCTGGTCCTTGTCCATCATGGCTTGCAGACGATTGACCGGATAGGACACGAAGTGAGTATCGATATGCGCCAGTGCCAGCACACGGCGAGCAATGTCGATGGATATCCCGTGCAGACGCCCCTGTTCATCCGAGTAACTGAAGGGCCGCCACTCCGTGCCGCCGGCGATATAAGGCGCTGCCTCTGCATGTCCGACAGGATATAGCAGTGTCAGAACAAGGCCTGTAATCAAGAGCCTCCACTTCATGCCCGGTTTCCTTGCGAAGTCCTTTCTGAATGCCCACTGTAGTCGTGGCGTATGGCAGCTGTATTGATGCAGGTGCCTGATAACGGCACTGAACAGGTGAAATATACCTTGGTATAGAGCCGTTATATCCATGGTCATCAAGGGGCTACTTTTGCAGGCTTTAACCCTTTTAGGACCTCTATAAACTGGCTCTCCAACAACGCAGAGTTAGTGATCAATAGTTTCCCACCCACTGCTCACGGCCAGTTTTATTGAAACTTTGCCGCCCTGCCTTATGCCTGTTGTTTGAGGTGAGCCATGAACGCTGTCTTTGAATCCGATAAAAAACTGTCGGCCCTTAAATATGGGGTGCCGCGCAGCCACCTGGCCGATCTTGTGTGCCTGCTGTTACTGATGGTCATCGCCGTATTGTTGTTTCACGGTGTCGATCAGACGTTACAGCCCCTGTCGGCACTCGACAGCACGCCCATCGTTCTGAGCCCGTCGCAATTGCCGGACTATGCACTGCGAACAACCTTGCGCATGTTTGCGGCCCTGGCGGCCTCGCTGATATTTACCTTCATTGTGGCCACGCTGGCGGCGAAGAGTCGCAAGGCCGAGAAAGTTATTGTGCCCGCGCTGGATATTTTGCAGTCCGTGCCGGTGCTGGGTTTTATGGCTTTTACGGTCACGTTCTTTATGGGCCTGTTTCCCGGTCGGCAATTGGGAGCGGAGTTGGCGGCAGTCTTTGCCATCTTTACCAGCCAGGCCTGGAACATGACTTTCAGCTTCTATCAATCGCTGCGCACGGTGCCGGGCGATTTGAATGAAGTCAGCCGGCAGTTCGGTTTTTCGCCACTGCTCAGGTTTGTTCGTCTGGAATTACCGTTCGCGTTGCCGGGCCTTGTCTGGAACATGATGATGTCGATGTCCGGAGGCTGGTTTTTCATCGTGGCGTGCGAAGCGATTTCGGTGGCGGACACACAGATCAACCTGCCGGGCATCGGCTCCTGGCTGGCGCTGGCGATAGCCCGCAAGGATCTGGCGGCCGTGGCCTGGGCGGTCGGCGCCATGGCGCTGGTGATCCTGTGCTACGACCAGTTGCTGTTTCGACCGGTGGTGGCCTGGGCTGACAAGTTTCGTTTCGAGCAGACGGCTTCGCAGAAACGTCCTCGCTCATGGATGTACAGCCTGCTGGGGCGCACCCGGCTTGTTCCGGCCTTTTTCTCGTTGCTGGCGATGCCCTGGCACGCCTTGATGTCGATGGGCCGGGCGTTTTCTGGCCGCTCACGCAAGGCGGTATCCACACCGGAATCCAGCCGCCTGTCTGACCGCCTGTGGTTGATGGCGGTGTTGAGTGTGTGTGTGGCCGCGGGTGTCTGGCTGATGAACTTCATTGGCGCATCCCTGGGGCTGGACGATGTGCTGGGTGCTTTTGGTCTGGGGCTGGCGACGATGTTGCGCGTCATTCTGTTGATGGTGATCGCCAGCCTGATCTGGGTACCTATCGGCGTCTGGATCGGCTTGCGGCCTGTCTGGGCAGAACGTCTGCAACCGATCGCGCAGTTTCTGGCGGCGTTTCCTGCGAACGTGCTGTTTCCGTTTGCAGTGATTGCCATTGTCGGGCTGCACCTGAATCCGGATATCTGGCTCTCGCCGCTCATGGTGCTGGGGACGCAGTGGTACATCCTGTTCAACGTGATCGCCGGGGCCAGCGCGTTGCCGACCGATCTGCGCGAAGTGGCCGGGGTCTTCAACATGCGGGGCTGGCAGTGGTGGCGTCGTGTGGCCCTGCCCGGAATCTTTCCTTACTACATCACGGGTGCGCTCACGGCGTCGGGCGGCTCCTGGAACGCCAGTATTGTGGCCGAGGCGGTGTCCTGGGGCGACACGTCGCTGGAGGCGACCGGCCTGGGCTCGTATATCGCCCACGCCACGCAGGCCGGTGATTTCGCACGTGTCGCCTTGGGTGTCGCGGTCATGTCGGTATTCGTAATTGCCTTCAACCGCTTGCTCTGGCGTCCGTTGTACGGATTCGCCGAGCGTCGTTTGAGCCTGGTCTGAGGAGGGGAAAGCATGATGGCTATCGAAAAGCGCTGCCTGGTGGATGTACGCGAGGTCCGCCATGTCTACGGCAAGGCCAGCAAGGAGCGTCTGGTGCTCGACAACGTGACGCTGACACTCAACGAAAACGAGATCGTCGGCTTGCTGGGGCGTTCGGGGTCGGGCAAGTCCACCTTGTTGCGTTCCATTGCCGGTCTGGTGGTGCCCACTGCGGGAGAAGTGAGTTTTCCCGGCGGGTCGCAAGAGCGTGCGCCCACCGTGAGCATGGTCTTTCAGAGTTTCGCTCTGTTTCCCTGGCTGACGGTGCTGGAGAACGTGGAAATCGGCCTGGAGGCGCAAGGTGTACCCGCTCCGCTGCGTCGCAAGCGCGCCCTGGCGGCCATCGATCTGATCGGGCTGGACGGTTTCGAGAGCGCCTATCCCAAGGAGCTGTCGGGCGGCATGCGTCAGCGCGTGGGCATGGCGCGTGCCCTGGTGATCGACCCTGACGTGTTGCTGATGGACGAACCCTTTTCGGCCCTTGATGTACTGACCGCCGAGACCCTGCGCACCGATCTGCTGGACATGTGGTCCGAAGGCCGGATGCCTATCAAGTCGATTCTGATGGTGACCCATAACATCGCTGAAGCGGTGCTGATGTGTGATCGCATTCTGCTGTTTTCCTCCAACCCCGGGCGGGTGGTCAGCGAAATCAAGGTCGACCTGCCACAGCCGCGCAATCGTCAGGACCCGTCCTTCAGGGCGCTGGTCGAAGAGATCTACGTGCTCATGACTCAGGACAACCATGCCGGTGAGCTGCGTCAGGGTATCTTTCCGGGCACAGGGCTGGGCATGGTGCTGCCCCAGGTGTCGATCAATGCCCTGGCCGGGCTGATCGAAGCGATTCATGCGCCACCGTATGGCGCCACGGCGGATTTGCCGGAGCTGGCGAGTGCATTGCATTACAACGCTGACGAGCTGTTCCCGATTGCCGAGGTCCTGCAACTGCTGCGTTTTGCCGAACTCAAGGGCGGCGATATCCGTCTGCTGCCGTCTGCGCGCCGCTATGCGCTGGCGGATGTCGATGAGCGCAAACAGCTCTTCGCCCACCATCTGCTGAGTTTCGTGCCGCTGGTGGGACATATCCGGCGCGTGCTGGATGACCGCGCCAGTCACATCGCCCCGGCCCGCCGTTTCAGGGACCATCTGGAGGACTTCATGTCCGAGAGCGATGCGATGCAGACCTTGAGGTGCGTCACGCAATGGGGGCGATATGCCGAGCTTTTTGCCTATGATGAGCTTCTGGACCAGTTCAGCCTCGACAATCCTTCGTGAGGCTTGTATCAAACCTGGCCTATTGAGCCTTCATTGACGGGCGGGATGCTGGCGATGCGTGAGTCGAAGACCTTTGGCAAGGCGGCAATGGCTGTCCGGCTGGCGGCGTTGTCCGCTTTGGCGGTGGCCATCGCGATTGCCGATACGTTGACCGATCTGGAAATTGCGGTCGGTGTCTTCCAGATCGCCGTGGTGCTCATGGCGGCCCGGTTCATGCCCAGGGCCGGTGTGATTGCAATCGCGCTGGGCTGCATGGGGCTGACCGTGATCAGCTATGAACTGACGACTTCCCGTTCCAGCGAGTCGGGGCTGATCAATTGCGGCATCAGCCTGCTGGCCATCGCCATGACCACGTATCTGGCATTGCGCCTGGCGGCAGCCGTTCGCACGGTTCACGAGGCGCGAACCCAATTGGCGCAGATCGCACGGGTCAACATGCTGGGTGAGCTGACCGCCTCCATCGCCCATGAGGTCAATCAGCCGCTGGCGGCCATTGTCACCAGTGGCAATGCCGGGCTGCGCTGGCTGGCGAACGAGCCGCCGAATCTGCCCAAGGCCCGACAGGCCATCGAACGCATGATCGGGGATGCCAACCGTGCCAGCGATGTGATCGTGCATGTGCGGGCCTTGGCGAAACCGGCCTCGACCCACAAGGAGTGGGTGAGCGTGGCCGATGCCGTCGCTGAAATCGTGGCGCTCGCCCACAGTGAAATGAACCAGCAGGGCATCACGCTGACCGTGGACATTCCCGAGGGTTTGCCGCCGTTGCTGGCCGACAGGGTCCAGCTTCAGCAGGTGCTGCTGAACATGATGTTGAACGCGATGGATGCCATGAGCGGCCTTGAGTCAGGCCATGGCGAGTTGCATGTAGGGGTGGAGTGGAGTGCTGGCGCGGATATCCGTTTTTCGGTGAGCGATAACGGTGTCGGTGTCCCGGTGGAGCATCTGGACAGAATCTTCGATGCGTTCTATACGACCAAGGCGCAAGGCATGGGCATTGGTCTGGCCATCAGCCGCTCCATTATCGAAGCTCATGGCGGTCGCATCTGGGCAGTGCCTGGCGATCAGGGGGGCGCGACGTTTCATTTCACCCTGCCCACCGCACGAATGGAGAGCTGATGAAAACCATTGTTCCAGCATCGGAGCCTGAAGAGCCGGTCATTTACGTGATCGACGACGATCAATCGGTGCGCTCGTCTCTGGAGGACTTGCTGGCGTCGGTCGGGTTGCGTTCCATGTTGTTCGGCTCGACACAGCAGTTTCTCGATACGCCGCGGCCCGATGCGCCGGGTTGCCTGATTCTGGACGTGCGGATGCCAGGCATGAGCGGCCTGGATTTTCAGAGCGAGATGGCGAAGTGGGGCATCGGGCTGCCGGTGATTTTCATCACAGGCCATGGCGACATTCCCATGTCGGTGCGGGCGATGAAGGCGGGGGCTCTGGAGTTCCTGACCAAGCCTTTTCGGGAGCAGGACTTGCTGGATGCCATCCAGCAGGGCCTTGTGCGCGATCGGGCAAGACGCCAGGCCTGCGCGGTGGACACTGAGTTGCAGCGGCGATATGCAAGCTTGAACGCCGGCGAGCAACAGGTGATGGGGCTGGTGGTCAGCGGCCTGTTGAACAAACAGGTCGCGGGTCGGCTCAACGTGAGCGAAATAACGGTCAAGGTCCGGCGAGGTTCCGTCATGCGCAAGATGCAGGCGGATTCGTTGGCGGAGCTGGTCAAGTTTGCCGAACGCCTTCAGTCCTCGGTTACGCCGCCCGATCAGTGACGGCTGCCCAGGCTGATGATCTTGGGAAAGTTAGTCAGTCTGATCGAGGCCGAGCATCGGTCTGCCTCGCATTGCCATGACTGATCGCTGTAGATCCGGCCCTGTTCGGCCATGAGCGTATCGGTCAGCCTGACCGGGCCGTTCAGGGGCCGGGCGCTGACGATCTGCTCGTCTCGCGGTGCACCGATCGCCCAGGCGACGAGGACACGTTCATCCCCGTTGTCGAAGTACAGTTTGTAGGTGTTGTCGGTCATCGTGCTGGCCTGCGGGTCGTAGGTGAAGCTGCTGACCACGGGCGAGATGGCTTTCATCATGGTGTAGGCCGGTTTGGGTGAAAAGTCTTCGTTGAGAAGCCCGAAGTTGTGCTCCTGGTCGTGTCTGTCCGGGCCATCGTTGAACAGGTCGAACCACCACATGCCTTTGATATTGGGCACGGTGCGCGCCAGGAAGAAAATTCGCGCCATGTACACGGCCTGGGTCACCTTGCTCTTGCCGCAGGGGCCTTGATGGCTGGGCCAGCCCATTTCGGTGAGGTAGAGCGGTACATCGCGGCCAGCCTTGGCACGGATGGACTGTTCGTATCGAGCCAGCCACTGCACCCAGGCTTCCGGAGTGTTGCCATCGTCGGCGGCGCAATGGGCGTAGGGGTGGATGGAAAGGCCGTCCACCAGATCCAGTGCGCCGCTGTCGATCAGGCTGTCCGCGACGCCCTCATTCATGCCGTCACGCGTAATGGCGCCTGCCAGAATCCGTGCCGGAGTCCCCTGGGTGTTGCGCGTGTTCTTGCGGATCACCGGCACCGTCTTGCGGACCAACTCGACGTAATCCTTTCTGAGTTGCAGATCCTTGGGGTCTTCAAGGTCCCACTCATTCCAGACCTCATAAAAACTGATCCGGTTGCCCAACTGGCGGGTGACGTAATCGACATATTCCAGAAAGGGTGTCATGACTTCAGGCGTACGGGGTTTGGCGTTGTCATGAAAATAGGTGCTGTAGCCCAGCATCCCCAATCGGCTGAGGTTCATGTCGAAGGCCATGCTCAGGTAGTTGCGCCAGGTGGATGTGATACGCAGATGGTGGGGCGCGGGTTCGGCGGTGGACCAGAACAGATCGTCCTTGACCGAATTGAAGCCCGCATCCCGGGTCAGGGTCATCGGCTGTCTCAGAGGATGGTCAAAGTTCATCAGGTGCGTGGCGATACCGACAATGAAAACCGGTTCGGCAGACACCGAGGACGCACAGAGCAGGCCGCCCAGAAGCAGCAGGCGCGCGGTATGACAAACGGCAGCGATCATGTCGGGCTCCTTGGCAGGGCAGGGAGAGCAGCCATCTGGAGTTCCGGCGTGCGGGCAGCTTGCAGGGCGTCTTCGCGCGGGTTGGTCAGGACATGGCCGATGGTCAGGCCGATAAACAGGTTGGCGACCGCCACCTCGAAAATGTCGGTGGTCCAGCTGATCAGGCAGCAACAGAAGCTGATGGCCAGCAGCGTACGGCCCAGGCGGCTTTCATCGCCGATCAGCGCGAAAAACATCGGGACCAGCAACGTGTACAGCAGCAAGCCGGCGACCCCCAGCATGGCCCACAGGTACATGACGCTGCTGTCGGCAGTCATGAAGATACCGGCACCGGCGACGGGAAACAGCGCCATCGCACTGCCGACCATGCCGAACCCTGCGCCTGTCATCCCCCAGCCTTCACGCAGTATGGCGTCGGTCAGGTTGGGCCATGTGTTGATCAGCCGGTCATACAGGGATGTCATGGTGCTGTCACTGCTGCTGACGGTCCGGGCATCGAAATCATGGATCAGCCCCAGCGTCGGCAGCAGCAGGCCTATGGCAACTGCCACGATGCAGACGATCCGGCTGGTCCAGGGCATTCGCCGGATCAGCAGCAAGGCCAGGGTCAGTGCGAATGCACCGGCGGGGGCCTTGCTGGTGGTCAGCACAATGGCGTAGAGCGCCACACCACTGAGCAGCATGAGAATCAGGCGCGAACGCAGGAAGGCGAAGAGGTAAAAAGTGTAGATCGCGATCAGGATCGACAGTTGGCTGGACATCCTGGCAAAACCGGCAACGCGGTCTTCATCGCCCGCGCTCCATGACGTGTTGGCGCTCAACTGCGTTTCGCCCACGCTGTAGCTGTAGCCTTTCCAAGGGACAAAGGTGAACTTGTCCAGGGCCAGCCCCACGAGAGACGCCAGCAGACACAAGGCTATCGCCCAGCAGAGCAGCTTTCGGCGATGGATCAGGTATTCGCTGCACACCAGCCCGAACAGCAGCGGGCTCAGGGCGAACAGCCCGAATGCAAGGTTGAAGACGCTGGCGCCATGCAGCATGGCCAGCAGCCCGGAAAGCAGCCAGAGCATCAAACCTGTCCAGAACAGCCGACCGGCCTTGAAGAGGTGCAGCTCCATGATGAACAACAGGATGCAGGCCACTTTGGGCAGATAGAGAATCGGGCTGATACCGGCCTTGTCGAAGTAGAAGCGCAGGGCACCGGAGAAGGTCTCGACCAGCAGCAGACTGATGGCAATCCACACAACGACGGTCGATTTATCGAAGGAGATCAACGACGGCTTGTCGTCTGCCGGGGTCGTAGGGTTCAACGCCATGGTGCAGGCCTTCCGGGTCGTGTCAGGAGGAATGGGCAACGCTACCGCCATCGACCACGAGGGACGGGTCGACAGGGATGAACAGGGAGGAGGGGAAAGCAGGTCTGGAGCGAATGCTCGCAACGGCGTGACAGGGGATATATCAGTCGCAGTTCAGCGAACTGTCAACCGTCCTCGCGGATAAATCCGCTCCTGCAGGAGCGAATTCATTCGCGAACGGGGGTTATGCCCTTACGGGTACTTGCGCTTCTCCGGTGCAGGCGGGAAGTACTGGTACAGCCAGGTTTCGCTCAGGGTGCGGTCACCGGTGCGGATGAACATCCGCATTTCCACCGGCTCTACCGAGTCGCTGTCAGGCAGCCAGTCGAAGGTGATGCGGTAGCCTTTGATGTCCGGCAGAACCAGGATGTTGAACTCCTGCAACTTGCCGTGGGAAACCGTGACCACCGGCTCGATCCCGGTGCCTTCCGGCAGGCGGTCCAGACCGCCACCGTGGAAGTCCACGGCGAAGCGGCGTGCCCAGAATTTGGGGTAATGCTCGCCCGGTGCCCAGCCTTCGGTGAAACCGCCCATGCCCGAACGTGTGGCATGCACCTGGGCCAGAGGCGTGCTGACCGGTGGCAACGGGCTCCAGAACAGCTTGTAGCCGTAGTTGAGCGAATCGCCGGCCTTGACCTTGGCCTTGGGGGTCCAGAACACCACGATGTTATCCATCGTTTCGCCTGTGGTCGGGATTTCCAGCAGGCTGACCTCGCCTTCACCCCATGCGGTAGTCGGTTCGACCCACAGGCTCGGGCGGCGGCTGTACCAGACGACGGTGTCCTGATAGCTGGAGAATTCGTGATCGCTCTGGACCAGACCGAACCCTTTCGGGTCCTTGTCGGAAAAGGCATTGAATTGCAGCTTGGCCGGGTTGTTCAGCGGGCGGCAGATCCATTCGCCATTGCCGCGCCACATGGACAGGCGGTCGGAGTCATGGATCTGCGGGTGGATGGAGTCGCACATGCGGCGTTCATGCGTGCCGCAACTGAACATGCTGGTCATCGGCGTGATGCCCATCTGTTCGATATCCGCACGGGCGTTGATGTGTGCATCGACGTCCATGACGACCTGACCGGACTGGCAGTCGATATCGAAGCGATAAGCACCGGTGGCGCTTGGCGAGTCGAGCAGGGCGTAGACCACAAAGCGGGTCGCGTTCTGTTCCGGCGTCTCGAACCAGAACTTGGTGAAGTCCGGGAATTCTTCCTGGCGCTTGGCATACGTATCGATGGCCAGGCCACGGGCGGACAGGCCGTATTGCTTGTTGCTGTCCACGGCACGGAAATAACTGGCACCCAGGAACGACACGATATCGTTGATGGCGATTTCCGGGGCCTTGAACAGCTTGAAGCCGGCAAAGCCCAGGTCGCCCTTGACCAGATTCTTGTCGATGCCGCTGTGTTCGTAGTTGAACAGTTCGTGGCGGAAATGCACTTCCCGCGCCTGTTTGGTCTTGGCGTCGAGGCTGTACATGCGCACGGGCGTCTTGAAGCCCATGCCGACGTGGAAGAACTGTACGTCCAACTGGCCTTTGACGTCATGCCACAGGGAATGGGCGGCGTCGTAGCGAATGGCGTTGAATTGCAGCGGTGTCATGTCGGCCAGCACCGGCGGCAGCACCTGTTTGGTGCTGACATAGGCCTTGCCGGCCAGTTGTTTGGCGTGCGCCTGCAATGTCGCGAAATCGAAATGCTCTATCTCGCCATCTGCTGCGGCGGCCAGTGCTCGCGCAGCAAAAAGCCCCGAGGCCGGCAAACTGCTATAGGCGGCCAACGCCATCGACGCTTTAAGGAGATTTCTGCGATTCATAAAAGTGAAGCCTCTGAATAATTCTGTGCGTCCTGCACAAGAAATGGCGCGCCAACGACTCCTTGCCGAACGCAAACTACCCACAACAGATAACAAAGACGAGATGCTGTTCAAAAAAAGGCGAAAAAAAACGCGGCTCATCGTCAATGAATACGGTGCTCAAGAGGGATTTCACGGGGGGATTCGGGAGGTCCGTCAGGCTGCCCGCCGCATGGCACAAGGCTTTGGCGAGAGCGGGGTGTCTCCGGACGTTTTTCGATGGCTGTCGAACGCTGTCCAGGCATGCAATATTCAGCAATCATTTTGATGGCAGCGACCCTCTGTTCGCCAAACAATCGGAGCGAGAGGGGAACTGACGAAAGTTTCACGATTGTTGTTATATCGTAACGCTATCATGCAACGTATCAGGCGGGCTCCGGGGTGAGAATGCGGGTTGATCTGGATGTGGAGCAGGCGAGCCTTGAGGGTTTGCCACGGTTTCAACTGGCTGCACAGCAAGCGCAGCGCCTGAGCCGACTCCTGTACTTCGCGATCGGGACTGGGGTGACCGGACTGGTCCTGGCGTTGTTCGTCGATCTGTTTTCTCCCGACTCCTTGTGGATGGCCGTGCTGGTCAGCAGTGCGACGGCTCTGTTGCTGCTGGCAGCGGGCCTGCAATCGGCACTGGGGATCGCCCGGTGGCGTGCTCGTGCCCTGGGGACCCTCGCGCCTGTTGAGTCTCCCCAGACGTTGCCGGACCCCGACGACAGCGGCTGGTATGAGCGCTTTCTGACCCGGCTCAGCGATGCCAGTGCATCGCTGCTTGCTCACATAGGCACCCCGACGTTATGGCTTGCGGGCTGGGCATTGCTGGCCCTGATCTGCCTTCGTCTGGTCTGGAACCTGAGCCTGCCCGCCACAGAACTGTCCTCGGCGGCGAGTCTGGCGGGCGGTCTACTGCTGCTGATGGCGTTCGGCTTGCTGGTGCTGGAGCGGCAGTTCAGCCATGAGCAGACAACCCAATGGCCGGAAGCCGGACAACTGGCGCAACTGACTCGCATGGTGATCGGTGTCTTGCTGATCGGTGCGTTGTGCCTGTTCCTTGCCCGCGTGGACCGTGGCTGGCCGCCGCGTCTGGCGGTCTTGACCGGTCTCTTGCCCGGCTCCGTCGCTGTCGAATTTCTGCTGCGGGCAGTGTTGTCGCTGTTCACTCCGCGCAACGAGCGCCTTGAGCCTCGCCTGGTAGCCAGCAGCTTCATTGCCGATCTGCTGCGCTGGCCGCCGCGTCCCTTGCTGGTCCTGCAACATGAGCTGCATAACCGCTTTGGCATCGACTTGCGCCAGATCTGGGCGTTCGGCTACATGCGCCGGGCCTTTTTGCCGGTGCTGTCCGTGATGGCCGCGTTGGGCTGGGCGCTGACAGGTGTGCATGAAATTCCGATGCAGGGGCGTGGAATCTATGAACGCTTTGGCAAGCCCGTCGAGGTTTTTGGCCCCGGTCTGCACGCCGGGCTGCCCTGGCCGTTCGGGCAGGTGCGGGCGGTGGAGAACGGTGTGGTGCATGAGTTGGCGACCAGCGTTTCCGAGGCGGGAGCCGAAACGTCTCTGGACCCCGCTGAAGGCCCGCCCCCGGCCAGTGCCCATCGTCTGTGGGACGCCAGCCACATCAATGAAAAATCCCAGGTGATCGCCAGCACTGCAGGCGGCAGGCAAGGCTTCCAGGTGGTGAACATGGATGTGCGCTTTGTCTATCGCATCGGTCTGACGGACGCGGCAGCCATGGCGGCGACCTACAACAGCGCGGATGTGCCGACCCTGATTCGCAGTACCGCCAGCCGTGTACTGGTCCATGATTTTGCTTCACGCACGCTGGATGAATTGCTGGGTGAGCAACGCACCGACCTGGCCACGGACATCGGCAAGGCGGTGCAAGCCGATTTGCAGCGCCTGGACAGCGGTGTGGAAATCCTCGCCACGGTCGTCGAAGCCATCCACCCGCCTGCCGGTGCCGCCAATGCCTATCACTCCGTACAGGCGGCGCAGATCAGCGCCCAGGCCCTGATTGCCCGCGAGCGAGGTGCCGCCAGCGAACAGGCCAGTCAGGCACAACTCAATGCCAGCGTCGCGCGCGACCGGGCCAGCGCCAATGCGCGTGAAGTGCTGGCGACGGCACAGGGTTCGGACCTGCGTTTCAGTGCCGAACGGCAGGCCTATGCCAAGGCCGGGCAAGCGTTCCTGCTGGAGCAGTATCTGACCCAGCTCAGCCATGGCCTGGCCAATGCCCGCCTGCTGGTTCTCGATCACCGTCTGGGCGGCGACAGCGCGCCGACCATCGACCTGCGTCCCTTCACACCACCGGCAGACCCAACGGTGCCGCGTAAAGCCGTTCAGTCAGGAGTTGCCCCTTGAGTCTGTTTCATCACCATCACGACCATAGCGATCATGCTCATTGCGGGCATCACCCTCATCACGATGAGGCGGCCTTGCCTGCGAAGCGGCCCTGGCTGCGGATGAGCCTGGCGGCGGTGCTGATCGCCTTTGCGGTGGCGACAGCGAGTCTGGTGCAAGTGCGCTCGGGCGAGGCGACGGTCATTACCCGCTTCGGCAATCCATCCCGCGTATTGCTGGAGCCAGGACTGAGCTGGCGCTGGCCTGCCCCTTTCGAGGCGGCCATTCCCGTGGACCTGCGCTTGCGCACCACGTCCAGCGGTCTGCAGGATGTGGGTACCCGCGATGGCCTGAGGATCATCGTCCAGGCCTATGTGGCGTGGCAGGTGCAAGGCGACGGGGACAACGTGCAGCGCTTCATGCGTGCCGTGCAGAACCAGCCGGATGAAGCGGCTCGGCAGATCCGGACCTTTGTCGGCTCGGCGCTGGAAACCACGGCCAGCAGCTTTGACCTGTCGAATCTGGTCAACACCGAGGCCAGCCAGGTGAACATCGGTGCTTTCGAGAACCAGCTTCGCCAGCAGATCGAGCAACAATTGCTCACCACTTACGGCGTGAAAGTCTTGCAGGTGGGTGTCGAGCGCCTGACGCTGCCTTCGGTGACGCTCAATGCCACGGTGGACCGGATGCGGGCCGAGCGTGAAACCATCGCCACTGAACGCACGGCGGCAGGCAAGCGTGAGGCCGCACAGATTCGTTCGGCGGCCGAGCGCGATGCACGGATTGTCGAAGCCGATGCCACGGTCAAGGCGGCCGATATCGAAGCGCAGTCGCGGGTCGAGGCGGCTGAAATCTATGGCCGCGCCTACGCCGGTTCGCCGCAGCTTTACAATGTGCTGCGCTCACTCGACACGCTGGGTACTGTCGTCACACCGGGCACCCGGTTGATCCTGCGCACCGACGCCGCGCCGTTCCGGGTATTGGTGGACGGACCGCCTGCGCTGGATGCCAAGAGCGGGGCGAAACCATGAAGGAGCCTGTGGTCAGCGAAGCACCGCTCCACAGCCCATGGGTACAGGCCAGCCGCCTGGCGTTTCTGGGATTGTATGGCGTGACGCTCCTGGCCGCGTTGGGCTGGGTGACGTCCAACGTGCGCCAGATCGATCCTCAGAACCGGGCCGTGGTCATGCGCTTCGGTGCGCTGGAGCGCATACAGAACGCCGGTCTGCTCATCGCCTGGCCGCAGCCTTTCGAGCGAGTGGTATTGCTGCCTTCGGCGGATCGGGTGATCGAGCGTCGGGTGGAAACCTTGCTGCGCTCGCCCCAGGCCTTGAAGGCTGACGAAGTCGCCACCTTTGCTGTGCCCATGAGCGATGCACTGGCAGGTTCGGGGTTTCTTCTGACCGGCGATGCCGGGGTTGTTCAACTGGACGTGACGGTGTTCTACAAGGTGACCGATCCCTATGCCTTTGCGTTGCAGGCCGATCACGTGCTGCCCGCGCTGGACCGACTGGTCAATCGCAGTGCCGTGGCGCTGACGGCAGCCCGTGACCTGGACACCATTCTGGTTGCCCGTCCCGAACTGATCGGTGCCGACAGCGGAGCCGCCGAACGGCGAGAGCGGCTGCGTGGCGATCTGGTGCGGGGTATCAACCAGCGTCTGGCCGAACTCGCGGCGACCGGGGCAGGTGTGGGGATCGAAGTGGCCCGCGTGGATGTGCAGTCCAGTTTGCCCAAGCCCGCCGTGAATGCCTTCAATGCCGTACTGACGGCCAGCCAGCAAGCGGATCAGGCTGTCGCCAACGCCCGTAACGACGCAGAAAAACTGATTCAGGCCGCCAATCAGCAAGCCGACCGGACCTTGCAGGTGGCCCATGCCCAGGCTTCAGAACGATTGGCCAAGGCTCAGGCCGACACGGCGACCGTGGCCAGTCTGGCGCAATCGATTCAGGACCAGCACGATCCCGGTCTGTTGCAGCGGCTCTACCGCGAGCGCGTGCCGAAAATTCTCGGGCAGGCCGGATCGGTCACGACCGTCGACCCTAAAGACGATGCCCGTCTGATCATTCAGGGAGCCGAACAATGAGTGGCGAAGCCGTTCACCACCATGCCGCACCGTCATCCGACAGCCTGCTGAGCCGGGCAGAGCAGCGCAGTGCTGCCCGCCAGTTGACCCTCGCCATGCTGGCGCTGGGATTGCTGGGGCTGGGTCTGCTCTGGCGTGTGATCGCCCCTGAACAGACCGGCGTCACCCAGTTGTTGCTGGGCGCGGCCTCGCTGCTGGTGGCGATCCCGGTGATCAGTGCCGGCTGGCACAGCCTGCGCCATCCAAGCCTGCACGGCATCACGGACCAGTTGATTGCCCTGGCGATGCTGGGCGCGTGGGCCACGGGTGATCTCATGACGGCGGCCTTGCTGCCGATCATCATGATCTTTGGCCATGTGCTGGAAGAGCGCAGCGTGATCGGCTCGCAGGAAGCCATCGAGGCGCTGGGACGTCTGACCCGCAGCCACGCCCGACGGATCGATACTGATGGCAGCATCACTGAAGTGGATAACTCGACGTTGCGCCCGGGCGACCGGGTCGAGGTGCGGGCGGGTGATCGTGTGCCGGCCGATGGCCGGGTGATTTCCGGTCAGGCCAGTCTCGATACGTCGTCCATTACCGGAGAGTCTGTCCCGTTGGAGGCTCAGGCCGGAATGGACGTCTATGGCGGGGCGATCAATCTCGACGGCCTGCTGCGTATCGAAGTGACCCGTATCGGCGAGCAGTCGACGCTGGGCAAGGTCATTGCGCTGATGCAGAACGCCGAGCGCTCCAAGCCTCCGATCACCCGCTTGCTGGAGCGCTATGCTGGCCGTTACATGGTGCTGGTGTTGCTGATTGCCGCGCTGACCTGGTTCATCACCCAGGACCCGCAAGCCATGCTGGCCGTGCTGGTCGCGGCCTGCCCTTGTGCGCTGGTGCTTTCGGCTCCCGCCACTGCCATTGCCGGTATTGCGGTCGCGGCCCGTCACGGAATCCTGATTCGCAGTTCGGCCTTTCTCGAGGAGCTGGCGGACCTGACCTCGCTGGTCGTGGACAAGACCGGCACCCTGACATTCGGCAGCCTGCGCCTGCAGTCGATACAGGGCATCGCTTCGGAACAGTCGGACTTGTTGCCGTTGGCGGCCAGCCTGGGATCGGCCAGCAGCCACCCCGTCAGTCGTGCATTGGCCGGGCTTGTGGACAGCGACCGGTTAGTGGCGCTGAGCGATATTCGCGAGCGGCAGGGGTTGGGTGTCGTGGCCTTGACCGAGCAGGGCGAGGCTGCGTTGGGGCGCCCTGAGTTGTTCGGGCAACTGGGGATTGTTACCCCTGAGGTGCCCGAACATGACGGCCCGCTGGCCGGGCTTTCTCTGGACGGTGTATTCCTGGCCTGGCTGCTGCTGTCTGACAGCCTCAAGCCAGAGGCGCATCAGGCGCTGGATGATCTGCGTCAGCTGGGGATGGGGCGTCAGGTGTTGCTGACCGGTGACCGCCAGAGCGTGGCCAGCAGGTTGGCGAAGGACGTGGGGATCGTCGAGGTTCAGGCTCAGGCGCTGCCTGAAGACAAGCTCAGTCGCGTGCAGGGGGAAATCACCCAGGGTTTCAGACCGATGGTCGTCGGGGACGGCATCAACGATTCGCTGGCCTTGAAGGCGGGTGTGGTCGGTGTCGCCATGGGTGTCGGAGGGGCTGACATTGCACTGGCCTCGGCGGACATCGTGCTGATCGGCAGCGACCTGCGTCGCCTCGGCACCTGCGTGCGCCTGAGCCGCCTGTGCCGTCAGACCTTGCAGGTGAACGTGGTCATCGGTCTTGGCTGGACGCTGGCCATCGTGGCACTGGCAGCCTTTGGTCTGCTGGGTGTCGCCGGTGCGATGGTCGCGGCGGTGCTGCATAACCTCAGCACATTGCTGGTGTTGGGCAATGCGGGTCGTTTGCTGCGCTTTCAGGAGCCGTTACTGAAGTTGCCCGTCAGCCCGGCTGCCTGAAAAGAGCTTGTGGAGTTGAAGAACTCTGTTACACATTAAAGGTCATTCAAGACAAGGGTGATCCATGACAGGTTGCGCGTTTGGCTCGAATCAGTGGGCACAAGGCAGTTCCCGGCAGGTGATTCCTCAGCTTTCTTTACGGCATCCATAGCCTGGCGGTTCTTCGGAACCGCGGTGGACTACCCTTTTTCCAGCTTCTGGATCAGGGGGCAACTCATATGAATGCGCAACTTCCACCCGCCTTGCAACATCTGCACCTCCCTTTGCGCCTCAAGCTCTGGGACGGCCATGAAGTGGATCTGGGGCCGACCCCCAGCGTCACGATCACCGTTAAAGACCCGCTGCTGGTTTCCGACTTTACCCACCCGAGCCTGGATCTGCTGGGCAGTGCCTTTGTGGAAGGGCGGCTGGAGCTGGAGGGCTCGATCAGTGAGGTCGTGAGGGTGTGCGACGAGCTGACCCACGCGCTTGTGGACGATGACGCGTCCAGTAACCCGGTGCGTACCCGGCATGACAAGGCCACCGATGCGGCGTCGATCTCCTATCACTACGACCTGTCCAACGACTTCTATCAGCTGTGGCTCGACAAGGAGATGGTCTATTCCTGTGCTTACTTCAAGACAGGCAGCGAGTCGCTGGAACAAGCGCAACAGGACAAGTTTCACCACCTGTGCCGCAAGCTGCGTCTGGAGCCTGGCGAGTATCTGCTGGATGTCGGGTGTGGCTGGGGAGGCCTGGCGCGTTTTGCCGCGCGCGAGTATGGCGTGAAGGTGTTCGGTATTACCCTCAGCCACGCACAGTTGGCGCTGGCGCGTGAGCGGGTCGAGGCCGAAGGCTTGCAGGACAGGGTCGAGCTGCAACTGCTCGACTACCGCGATCTGCCGCAGGATCAGCGTTTCGACAAGGTGGTCAGCGTGGGGATGTTCGAGCATGTCGGCCATGCGAACCTGCCGCTGTACACGCAGCGGCTGTTTGGTGCGGTGAAGGAGGGCGGGCTGGTGATGAATCACGGTATTACAGCCTTGCACACCGATGGACGTCCGGTCGGGCGTGGGGCCGGGGAGTTCATCGACCGCTACGTGTTCCCCAACGGTGAGTTGCCTCATCTGGCGATGATCAGCGCCCATATCAGCGAGGCCGGGCTGGAAATCGTCGATGTCGAAAGCCTGCGTCTGCATTACGCCAGGACGCTGGAGCACTGGAGCGAACGGCTTGAAAGCCGTCTGGGAGAAGCCTCTGCCATGGTGTCAGAGCAGGCGCTGCGCATCTGGCGTCTGTACCTGGCAGGGTGTGCGTATGCGTTCGCCAAGGGCTGGATCAACCTGCATCAGATCCTGGCGGTCAAGCCTTTGGCCGATGGCGGGCATGGGCTGCCACTGACACGGGACGACCTCTATCGGTAATGCCCGCTCTTACAGGATGGGCGAGATCAGACGTGCCACACGCATGCCCAGTTGATGCAGATGGCGGGTTTCCCGGCTCTCCTGAAGCGTGATTTCGTGGCTCAGGTCGAAGTCGGCATTCAGCATGGTTTCAACCTCATGGGCGAAGCCGGTGTCGACGGTCAGCAGCATCAGCTCGAAGTTCAGCCGGAACGAACGGTTGTCCAGGTTGGCGCTGCCAATGGCCGTGATCTCGTTGTCCACCAGCACCACCTTCTGATGCAGGAAGCCCGGCTTGTAGCGAAACACCCGTACTCCGGCCTGTACCGCATCGAACGCGAACAGGCTGGAGGCGGCATAGACCACGTAATGATCGGGGCGTGACGGCAGCAACAGTCGTACATCCACACCGCGCAGTACCGCCAGGCGCAAGGCCGCCGACACGGCTTCGTCGGGGATGAAGTAAGGGCTGGTTATCCACACCCGTTCTGTCGCGGCATGGATGGCTTCCACGAAGAACAGTGAACAGGTTTCCCGGGCGTCGGCCGGGCCGCTGGCCAGCAACTGACAGAGCACGCCTTGCTCGGGGAAGGTGTCGGGCAGGCTCAGGGGCGGCAATTCCCGAGTGGCCCAGAACCAGTCTTCCGCAAACGACTCCTGCAGGCAGGCCACGACAGGGCCGATGACTTGCACGTGGGTATCGCGCCAGGGGGACAGAGGCGGTTTGAGCCCCATGTACTCATCGCCCACGTTATGCCCGCCCAGATACCCTTTCAGGCCGTCGACCACGACGATCTTGCGGTGATTGCGGAAGTTGATCTGGAAGCGGTTGAGCCAGCCACCATGGGTGGCAAAGGCCTTGATCTGCACACCTCCGGCACGCAGCTTGTCGCTGTATGAGCCGGGTAGGGCATGGCTGCCGATGCGGTCATAGAGCACGAAGATCTTCACGCCTTGTGCGGCCTTTTCCAGCAGCAGTGTTTGCAGGCGGCGGCCGAGATCATCGTCGTGGATGATGAAAAACTGAATCAGGATCGTTTGCCGAGCCTGGCCAATGGCCTTGAATATGGCATCGAAGCTCGCCTTGCCATTGATCAGCAGTTTGACTTCGTTATTGGCCAGCGCGGGCATGTGCCCAAGCCTGGGCATGGCGCGTAGCGAAGCATAGGCGTCCGAGCGACGGGCCGCGACGGCCTCCTCGACCCAGGGCCGCCAGTTCAGGTTGGCGATGGCGTTGCGCATTTCACTGTTGGCTTCGCGGCGGGCCTTGATATAGGCATCGAACGTGCTGCGGCCAAAGACCAGATAGGGAATCAGAGTGAAGTAAGGAATGAAAAAGAGCGGCATTGCCCAGGCGATGGCGCCTTGTGCGGTGCGTACGGTCAGCAAGGCATGGATGGCAGCCACTGCTCCCAACAGATGAATGAACCCCAGAACATAGCCGAAGAAATACGGGCTGTGATAATCCATACGTAACCAATGCTCCTGTCCGCTGCGCCTATAACAGACCACAGCGGCCCTGGATTGTCGCTATTTTAATGTCTGTGCAACTGGCCTGTGCTTCTGTCGTCTAAGGCTCATTGCCTTGCCGGCCCAACCCGGTCAGGCTTTCGGGTGTGAGGGTCCTACGAGGAAATTTTGTATGAACAAACGTGTATTGGCGTGGATGTTTTGTCTGGCAGCGCCCGTTGCCCATGCCCAGATGCTGCAACCCGGATTGTGGGAACTGACCTCCAGCAACATGAAAGTCGATGGTCAGGCATTGCCGGACCTGCAACTGATGCTGGGGCAATTGAAGAACCTGCCACCCGAGCAGCGCGCCATGATGGAACAGATGATGCAGAAGCAGGGCGTCACGCTGGGCGGGCAAGGCGTGCGGTTCTGCCTGACCGAAGCCCAGGTCAAATCGAACGATATTCCCCTGACCGATCCGAAATCCGGTTGCTCGCAGAAGATCACGGCGCGTAATGGCCAGACATGGAACTTCCAGTTCAGTTGCCCCAAGGCGCAGGGCACCGGGCAGGCGCAGTTTCTCAGTAACCGTGAGTTCACCACCAAGGTGGTGGGGACTTTCAATGCGACAGGCCAGCAACAGAACGGCAGCATGGACACCCGTGCCGTCTGGTTAGGTCAGCAATGTGGTGCGGTTGCTCCACGAAGCTGATGAGGTTCCACGTGGAACATTTTTCTTTTTGTTCATGCACTTAGTGCTCTAAACGGCAGGTTTTTCGACGGCGGCAATCTTCATGTAAGGCTTCATGTTTCACTTGTAACGTAGTGTTATATTATTACTATTGTTGCGCTGAGACCTTTCATGAGCCCGGATGCTCGCTTCGTTTCGTGAGACCTGCCATGCACCGACGTCAAATTCTGCTCAATATGTTGCTGGCCAGCGCAGCGCTGGCCTTGCCGTTGGGAGCCGTGGCCACGCAGATTCGCAATGCCCGGTTATGGCGCAGCGACGACAAGCTGAGGCTGGTGCTCGACCTGAGCGGGCCGGTGCAATACAAGACCTTCACGCTGGCTGCGCCCGATCGTCTGATCATCGATATCAGCGGTTCGCGGCTGACCGGGGATTTCAGCCAGCTGGCGCTGGATCGAACGGTGATCAAGGCGATCCGGTCCGGGCATTACGGGCATGGCGATGACACACGCATCGTGCTGGACCTGACGTCTCCCGTGCAACTCAACAGTTTTCTGCTGGGGCCGGAAGGCGGGCAGGGCCATCGATTGGTGCTGGACTTGAGCTCCACCGCCAGCGCGCCGGTACAGATGGCGGCCGTGGCTCCTCCACCACCGGCTCAGGCACCTGAAAAGCCTCATCTCAAGCGCGACATCATGGTGGTGGTCGATGCCGGTCATGGCGGCAAGGACCCGGGGGCCGTGGGGGCCAAAGGTGAGCGGGAAAAGGACGTCGTGTTGTCTATCGCCCAGTTGCTGGCCAGGCGCCTGAAACGCGAGAAAGGCTTTGATGTGCGTCTGGTGCGCAACGACGACTTCTTTGTGCCGCTGCGCAAGCGCGTGGAGTTTGCCCATAAATCCAAGGCCGACATGTTCATCTCGATTCATGCCGATGCCGCGCCACGGCTGACGGCTTCGGGAGCTTCGGTCTTTGCCCTGTCCGAAGGCGGTGCGACATCGGCCACGGCGCGCTTCATGGCCCAGCGTGAAAACGGTGCCGACCTGCTGGGTGCTACGGCGTTACTCAACCTCAAGGACAAGGACCCCATGCTGGCCGGGGTGATTCTCGACATGTCGATGAACGCCACCATCGCGGCCAGCCTGCAATTGGGCCATACCGTGCTGGGCAGCCTGGAAGGCATTACCACCTTGCATCAGAAACGTGTGGAACAGGCGGGCTTTGCGGTACTCAAGTCGCCGGATGTGCCTTCGATCCTGGTCGAGACCGGATTCATCTCCAATAGCCGCGACAGCCAGCGGCTGGTGACGGCGCGTCATCAACAGGCCGTGGCCGATGGTCTGTTCGATGGCTTGCAGCGCTACTTTCAGCGTAACCCGCCGCTCGACTCGCACATGGCCTGGGTGCAGGAGCAGAAAAAACTGTCGCAGGCCTGACGCGGTCAGTGGCAGCCACTCAAACGGCTGCATGTGATCTTGCTGCGTGTGCCATCGGAACTGGAAACCCGCGTAATGGTGGTCCAGCCGATGCGCTGAATGGTGCCGATCCAGGCTTCGCCGTTCGAGGCCAGCCCCGTGAAAAAGGTCAGTTGGCCGAACTGGTTGTTGGTCTGTGCCCAGCGTCTTTTGCCCAGGACTTCATAACCCCGCAAGTAAGTGGTCGACCCGGCCGTGGCAACGCTGTAGCCATTGCCTTTCGCATCGCTGCACGCCAGCAGATTCGCGCTACGCGTACAGGTTGCCAGATCCACGCTGGGGCGGGGGCCGGCAGCCATTACGTGCGTGCTGGCCAGTATCAGTAACGTGCATAAGCCTTTTGAAATGTGTTTCACACAGACGCCCTTCGTCGAACGGGTTGGCTATTTTGTATTGTTATACTATAACATTGTCGGGTGATTAGAGCGGGCTGCCCAAGGTGCCGATGACAGGCCCCGGTGCAGCCTACATGAACAAGGCACATGCCTTGAAACCTGGCCTGAGAATCCCCGATGCCGAATCGCCTGCCTGTTACTGTTTTGTCCGGTTTTCTTGGAGCCGGGAAAAGTACCCTCCTCAATCATGTGCTGCGCAACCGCGAGAATCTGCGGGTGGCCGTTATCGTCAACGATATGAGCGAGATCAACATCGATGGCGGCGAAGTCCAGCGCGATGTCAGCCTGAACCGTGCCGAAGAAAAACTGGTCGAGATGAGTAACGGCTGCATTTGCTGCACGCTGCGCGAAGACCTCCTCGAAGAGGTCAGCCGTCTGGCTCAGGACGGTCGCTTCGACTACCTGCTGATCGAGTCCACGGGGATTTCCGAGCCGCTGCCGGTGGCCGAAACCTTTACCTTCCGTGATGAAGCGGGCAAGAGCCTGATCGATCTGGCGCGTCTGGATACCATGGTCACCGTGGTCGATGGTGTGAATTTCATGATCGATTACCAGGCTTCCGAAAGTCTGGCGACCCGAGGCGAAACCCTGGGCGAAGAGGATGACCGTTCGATCACCGATCTGCTGATCGAGCAGATCGAGTTCGCCGATGTGATCCTGCTCAGCAAGATCGACCTGATCAGCTCCAGCGAGCGTCAGGAACTGATGGCCATCCTCAAGCGCCTCAACCCACATGCCGAGATCGTGCCGATGGTGATGGGCGAGGTTCCCTTGGCGACCATTCTCAATACCGGCCGCTTCGACTTCGAGCGTGCCTCCCAGGCCCCGGGTTGGCTCAAGGAAATGCGCGGCGAGCATGTGCCGGAAACCGAAGAATATGGCATCGCCTCCACGGCCTACCGGGCGCGTCGTCCTTTTCACCCTGAGCGTTTTTTCAGCTTTATCGACCGTCCCTGGACCAACGGCAAACTGCTGCGCTCCAAGGGTTTCTTCTGGCTGGCGAGCAAATACAAGGATGCCGGCAGCTGGTCGCAGGCGGGCGGCCTGATGCGTCATGGTTTTGCAGGGCGCTGGTGGCGTTTCGTGACCCGCTCACACTGGCCGCAGGATCAGGAGAACGTCACTTCGATCATGAGCAACTGGTCGCCTGAAACCGGGGATTGCCGTCAGGAGCTGGTGTTCATCGGGCAAAACATCGATTTTGCCCTCCTGACTGCCGAGCTGGACGACTGCCTGCTCACCGACGAAGAAATGGCCATGGGCGTGGAAGGATGGCGTCAGCTGCCCGATCCTTTTGGTGCCTGGTATGACGAGGAGGCTGCCTGATGCTGGCAGCCGTGCTGAAATTCCAGCCCCGCGCCCGTCAGGTGCAAGGCGAAACGCCCGAGGTATTGGGGCAGGTGCTGGAGGACGGTGTCAATCTGGCGATCTGGCAGCGCCAGTTGCCCGCTCACATCGAGGACTTCGGCGCATTGTTGCTGTCACTGGGCGAGCCGTTGGCGGAATCCCTGACACTGGACGTGAAAGGCGGCGATCTCGAGCCCAACCTGCAAGGTCTGGCGTCGGGGTATGCCGACTTGCAGGGGTATGACGGGTTTATCGCGGACGTGTCCTGGCTGGTCAGCGCTTACGCGTGTCTGCTGGGTGCCGAGCATGTCGGTTTGCGGCTCCGGGCGCTGGACAAGGCCATGTGCCCACGCTTTCACGTCGATCATGTGCCGGTGCGGCTGGTCACCACGTATGCCGGGATCGGCAGCCAATGGCTCAAGGAAAATGCGATCGACCGCAAGTTGCTCGGGCGTCCAGAGGCCGAACCTTTAGACCCGGAGCGGGTTCAGCAGATCCATTGCGGGGAGGTGGCCTTGCTCAAGGGCGAGCGCTGGACCGGCAATGAAGGCCTGGGGCTGGTTCATCGCTCGCCGCGGCTCGAGCGTAACGAGCGTCGCCTGATCCTGACCCTGGACTGGCTGGCCTAATCCGGGGTCAGCCATTTCCCCTTGCTCTGCCCTTCACAGAAGGGCTTGAGATAAAGCGCATCGCTGGCCACGCCGTAATAGTGGATATTCTCGCGATAGGGCATATTGGCAACCTGTGCGTTGCTGCATATGCCAAAGGCACCGGCCGGACATTCCTGCGAGAAGGTCACTTCGGTTTTCTGATCCACCAGCTGCGGCTGGCAGAAACTGTCGTGGAACATCTTCGGCGGGATACTGATGTTTTCCTGACAGACCTTGACGTCGAGTCGCTCGGCCTGACTGTGTACCAGACACGCCTCGGCCCATGCCTTGCCCGACATCATTGCCAGCACCATGAGGGCTGGCTGTATTGCTCGCATGGCTACCTTTCCTTCATCTTTGTTGGCAAACGACACTCTCCAGAAGCGATTCCGATGCTGCAGAACATTCCCACCCATGTCATTGGTGGCCCGTTGGGTGCAGGCAAGACCAGCCTGATCAAACATCTGCTGAGGCAAAAGCCTGCCGGTGAGCGCTGGGCAGTGCTGATCAACGAGTTTGGCCAGATCGGCCTGGATGCGGCGCTTCTGACGGTGGATGCCGATGGTATCGCACTTGGCGAAGTGGCTGGCGGCTGCCTGTGCTGCGTCAACGGCGTGCCGTTCCAGATCGGTCTGGGGCGTTTGCTGCGCAAGGCGCGACCTGACCGGCTGCTGATAGAGCCCTCAGGGCTGGGGCATCCGGCGCAGCTCATGGCTCAATTGCGTCAGGCTCCCTGGCGGGATGTGCTCAGTGTTCAGCCCGGCGTCATGGTGCTGGACTCGATCGGTATGGCGGCAGGCCATCCGCTACCGCCTACCCAGCAGGAGGCGTTGGCTGATGCGGGGCTGGTGGTGATGAACAAGTCGGAAGGTCTGGAGGAGGCATCACGCAAGCGACTGGCGGATGCATTGTCGGAACACTCCCTGGTCTGGGTTGAGCAGGGGCAGCTTGCGTTGGCGCAACTGCCTGGCTTTCTGGGCGGTCCGCCTGTGGATAACCGGGCTGTGGATAACCTCGACCTGCCTCGAAGTCTTGGGCAATTGCCAGCTGTCTGGCGCGATCCACGTGAGCCGATCTGTTTGAGCCAGAGCAGCGTCGATGGCTGGAGTATCGGCTGGCGCTGGCATCCTTCGCAGTGTTTTGACCGGACACGGCTTCAGCAATGGCTGCAAAGCCTTGCATGGCGGCGGGCGAAAATGGTTATCCACAGCAGGGACGGCTGGTTTTCAGGCAATGCCCTGGAGGGATCGGACCTTGCGTGGCTCGTCAGCGAATGGCGTCAGGATTCGCGCCTGGAATTGATCTTTTCCACCGTTCAGGACGCTGCTACCTTGCAGGCACAGTTCGCGGCTTGCCTGGAGTGATCCCTTACTGTTTGCGTTGCTGATGCGACTCGCGCCATTCATTCATTTGAATGATTTCAGCCGTGGGTGGTGGCGTTTTAATTTCAAACGGGTAGGGTGCGAGTTCGATCTGGGCCGAATGGGCGCCGAACATCGTGATTGTGCCGGGGTGACGTTGCTCGCCGGTGACGGTGAACTCGAAGCCATAGACCCGTGCCAGTCGCTTGTGGCCCTGAGCGTCGCGGACAAATGCAATGCGACGCAAGGCGACGTTGCCGTCGAGCAGTTCCAGATCGAGCCGGGCACAATGCTGTTTGACGCGCTCCAGCGCTCGCTCGCGCAGACCATGGGAATGCCATAACCAGGCTGCCGCGCTCGCGAACAGCATCAGCACGAAAATGTTTCCCAGGGTCAGCATGGCAGAGTGCTCCAACAAAGGAGCCTCCAGCTTAACTGCCCCGAGTGATTTACAGCCATACTGCGCGACTTAAATTTCTTATTACTGCACTTGCATCGTGTTCAGGATACCTCCCATGAAACGTACACCTCACTTGCTCGCCATCCAGTCTCATGTGGTCTTTGGCCACGCAGGCAACGGCGCAGCGGTGTTTCCGATGCAGCGTATCGGGGTCAATGTCTGGCCGCTCAACACGGTTCAGTTCTCCAACCACACCCAATACAAGCAATGGACGGGCGAAGTGCTGGCTCCGCAGCAGATTCCGGCGCTGATCGAGGGGATTGCGGCCATTGGCGAGCTGGGCAACTGCGATGCAGTGCTTTCCGGTTATCTGGGCAGTGCGGCACAAGGCCGGGCGATTCTGACGGGGGTGGCGCGTATCAAGGCGGCCAATCCCAAGGCGTTGTACCTGTGCGACCCGGTGATGGGCCATCCGGAGAAGGGGTGTATCGTTCCGGCCGAGGTCAGTGATTTTCTGCTGGAAGAGGCCGCCGCCGTGGCGGACTTCATGTGCCCGAACCAGCTGGAGCTGGACAGCTTTGCCGGCCGCAAGCCGGAATCCCTGCTCGACTGTCTGGCCATGGCACGTGCGCTGCTGGCGCGAGGCCCCAAGGCGGTGCTGGTCAAGCATCTGGATTACCCCGGCAAGGCAGCCGACGGTTTTGAAATGCTGCTGGTGACCGCCGATGCCAGCTGGCACCTGCGCCGTCCTTTGCTGGCCTTTCCACGTCAGCCAGTGGGCGTGGGCGACCTGACGTCCGGGCTTTTCCTGTCGCGTGTGCTGTTGGGGGATGATCTGGTCGCTGCTTTCGAGTTCACGGCTGCTGCTGTCCATGAGATTCTGCTGGAAACCCAGGCCTGTGGCAGCTATGAGCTGGAACTGGTTCGTGCCCAGGACCGGATCGCCCATCCGCGGGTGCGGTTCGAGGCTGCCCGGTTGTAAGCCGGTGGCTTTTTCGCGAATGAATTCGCTTCTACGGGCGTAGGAGCGAATTCATTCGCGAAGTCCTTCCTTACAAGGCCTCGTCCTTGATCTCCTGATAACGCTTTTCCAGCTCCTGACGAATCTGGCGGCGTTGACGACCCTGGATGAACCGGCGCTTTTCATCGGCGGTTTCCGGCTCCAGCGGCGGGACGCTGGCCGGTTTGCGGTTGTCATCCACCGCGACCATGGTGAAGAAGCAGCTGTTGGTATGGCGTACCGAGCGCTCGCGGATGTTCTCGGTCACGACCTTGATACCGACTTCCATCGAGGTATTGCCGGTGTAGTTCACCGAGGCCAGGAAGGTCACCAGCTCACCGACATGGACCGGTTCGCGAAAGATCACCTGATCCACCGACAGCGTCACCACGTAGCGGCCGGCATAACGGCTGGCGCAGGCGTAGGCGACTTCATCCAGGTACTTGAGCAACGTACCGCCATGCACATTGCCAGAGAAGTTGGCCATGTCCGGGGTCATCAATACAGTCATCGACAGCTGGGCGTTTCCGGGTTCCATAGCGTACTCACACGGTCAAGGTCATTCATGAGTGGCGCCTTATGCTGGCGCTCACGGAGGCAATGCAATCTCTGCACAGACAGTTATCGGGACGTTGGCTGATGACACGCCGTCACGCCTCGAATCTATCTGTTTCCATATATTGCACCGGCTTTCTCTCTTCGGGGGCGGTGTTACTCTCCCAAAACCCGTGGATCGGGTTTTTTCCTATGCTTTTAGCAGAGTTTTCCGGGTGTAGATTCCGATTTTTTGAACCAGAAGCCATCGGATGCCACATACACCACTTATCGAACAAGGAGCCGTCACCATGCATGCCGTCAATTTTATCCAGGACTTGGCAGTGATCATGCTGGTGGCCGGTGTGGTAACCATTCTTTTCCATCGCTTCAAGCAGCCGGTGGTACTGGGTTACATCGTGGCCGGGTTCATCATCGGCCCGCATACACCGCCTGTGGGGCTGATCCACGATGAAGGCACCATCAAGACCCTTGCCGAGCTGGGGGTGATCTTTCTGATGTTTTGCCTGGGGCTGGAATTCAGCCTGCGAAAGCTGTTCAAGGTCGGTGCCACGGCGTTCATCGCCGCTTTTCTCGAAATCACCCTGATGATCTGGATCGGTTATGAAATCGGCCAGTTCTTTGGCTGGAAAACCATGGATTCGCTGTTTCTCGGGGCGATTCTGGCCATTTCCTCGACCACCATCATCGTCAAGGCCCTCAACGACCTGAAGATGAAGAACCAGCACTTTGCCCAACTGATCTTCGGCGTGCTGATCGTCGAAGACATTCTGGGGATCGGCATCATCGCCTTGCTGTCGGGTATCGCTGTCAGCGGCTCGGTCAGTTCGGGAGAGGTTTTCTCCACGGTTGGCAAGCTGTCGCTGTTCATGATCGTGGCCCTGGTGGTTGGCATCCTTCTGGTGCCGCGCCTGTTGTCTTACGTGGCGAAGTTCGAAAGCAACGAAATGCTGCTGATCACTGTACTGGGCCTGTGTTTCGGTTTTTGTTTGCTGGTGGTGAAGCTTGAATACAGCATGGTGCTGGGTGCCTTCCTGATTGGTGCGATCATGGCCGAGTCGCGTCAATTGTTGAAGATTGAGCGCCTTATCGAACCTATTCGCGACATGTTCAGCGCCATCTTCTTTGTCGCCATTGGCTTGATGATCGACCCCAAGGTCTTGCTGGAATATGCGTGGCCCATCGCCGTGATTACCGTGGCTGTGGTGCTGGGCAAGATGTTGTCCTGCGGGCTGGGGGCGTTCATTGCCGGTAACGATGGCCGGACATCGTTGCGTGTGGGGATGGGGCTGTCACAGATTGGCGAATTCTCCTTCATCATCGCGGCGCTGGGCATGACGTTGCAGGTCACCAGCGATTTCCTCTATCCGGTGGCGGTCGCCGTTTCGGCCATTACCACTTTACTGACGCCTTATCTGATTCGTGCGGCCGACCCGCTTTCGCTTCAGCTGGCGGCTGTGGTGCCACGACGAATGGCACGGGTGTTTGGCATGTATGGCGAATGGCTGCGCAGCATCCAGCCGCAAGGGCAGGGGGCGGTGCTGGCGTCGATGATCCGGCGGATATTGCTACAGGTCGGCGTCAACCTGGCACTGGTGGTGGCGATCTTCTTCTGCGGCGGTTATTTCGCCGAGCGCATCGGGGCCTATATCAGTGAGTGGGTCAGCGATGTCGGTCTGCAGAAGGCCTGGATCTGCGGGGCTGCCCTGTTGCTGTCGCTGCCGTTCCTGATTGCGGCGTATCGCAAGCTCAAGGCGTTGTCGATGCTGCTGGCCGAGATGGGGGTGAAACCGGAAATGGCGGGGCGCCATACCGCACGTGTCCGCAAGGTGGTGGCCGAGGTGATCCCGCTGTTGTCGCTGGCGGTGATTTTCGTGCTGCTGGCGGCCTTGTCGGCCAGTATTCTGCCGACCAATGAATTGCTGCTGGTGATCCTGCTGGTGGCTGCCGTGGTGGCTGCGCTGCTGTGGCGCTGGTTCATCCGGGTGCATACGCGGATGCAGATCGCGTTGCTGGAGACGCTGGGGAACAACAATCAGGAGTCGTCCGGGCACTGAGCCCGGCGACCCCTTCTGGCGGGTGGCCTCAGCTTTCCAGCCAGACATCCCTGGCCCAGTGCCAGACGGATTCCCAGTTCTCTTCAGTGACCAACTCTTCTTCGCCGGACCACAGGACCACGGTGCCGTCTTCTTCCACGCAGTAATAGTCGTCGCCATCCTGACAGATCGGGATCAGTTCGCGGGGTACGCCCAGGTCCCACGCCGTCGCCGCCACATCCGGCAGGTAAGTGTGCGATTGAGGATCGGTCACTGTGACGGGCTCGAGGCTGCCATACACAACGTCACTGACGGTCAGAAGGAATTCCTTGAAGACGTAAGGAATATTGATAAACAGTTGTTCCTCGATCTCGACGAGCTGGTCTTCGTCCGGCAGTTCAAGGGGAACCGGAACCGGTTCGTTTTGCTCACGCAGTTGTTCGATGACTTCTTCCACGACATGGGTCCTCTAAGCTTGATGGCGCGGGTTATACAGTAGCCTAAAGCTTTTCTCAAAATAACTACCCGATCGGATAGGTTCTGTACGAAACATCCTGTCAGACCGGCTTCAAGCGTTGGAACCCTTCAAAGGGCCTTTTGTTAGGGGCGACAGGCTAAAAAATAAAAAACCCCGGACAAGTCCGGGGTTCTGTCATGCGCGAGAGGCTCAGCCGTTCTGGCGGATACCTGCCACCAGCCATGGCTGGTTGTCGCCCTGGGCACGTTCCATATTCCAGCTTTCGCTGAAGACTTCGCCCTGATCGAAGCGTGAAGTCTTGGAGACGCCCGAGAAGGTCAGAGTCGCGATGGTCTTGTCCGCACGATCATCCACACCTTCCAGCTGAACGTTGAGGTTGTCGATGTAGGTGGACTGGAAACCGTCGCCCAGGTCAGCACGTTCCTTCTTCAGGAATTGCAGCATCTGTGGCGTAACGAACTCGGCGATCTTGTCCATCTCGTTGGCATCCCAGTGCTGTTGCAGCGACTGGAAGTGGTTGCGAGCGGCTTCGATGAAGCGTTCTTCGTTGAACCAGGCCGGAGCATTGATGACCGGAGCGGCAGGAGCCGACGACATGCCACCGAAGATCGGGTTTTGCGCAGGCTGGCTGGTTTCACGCTGGTAAGGAGCACCGGCACCGGCCATGTTCGGCTGTTGCTGCTGACGACGACGCGCAATGAAGCGGAAGATCAGGAAGGCGATCAGGCCCATGATCAGAATGTCGAAGAACTGCAGGCCGTTGAAGCCGTCACCCATGAACATCGATGCCAACAGGCCACCGGCAGCGATACCGGCCAATGGGCCTAACCAGCGAGACGCGCCACTGGCAGCCGGTGCCGGACGACCGGCAGCGTTCGGTGCTGCGGCTGGAGTGGAAGGCGCTGTCTGACGCGCCTGGTGGCTAGGCGCCGAGCCCATGCTCTTGCCGCCACCGAAACGTGCGGCGTTTACATCCAGACTCATGGTGAGCCCGATGCACAGCGCCAGAGCCATGCTTAGAAAACGTTGCATAAGGGTATTCCCGTTTTGTGATTGCACGCGCGCCATGTTGCACAGGCGGCCAGCCAATGGCTAGTGCGTTAGTGTTTCGGACTTTTGCATAAAGTCTGTAGGAAATGAAACCAGGACGTGCGTAGGAGCGAATTTATTCGCGAATGAATTCGCTCCTACGCAATGTGTGTCAGATCGGCACCAGCTTCGCGTACCCCATCATCAACCACTTGCTGCCTTCGGCAAAGTTGACCTGCACCCGGGCCTGAGCGCCGGAGCCTTCAAAGTTCAGGATCACCCCTTCACCGAAGACAGCGTGCTGGACTCGCTGGCCCAGGGTGAATTCGGTTTCGGGGATACCCGTACCCGAGAACAGGCTGCTGTTGTTGACCTTCTGGGTGCCGCCGAATGGACGGCTGACGCTATTGGACAAGCGAACTTCCTGAATCAACGCTGGCGGAATCTCGCGTACGAAACGTGACACCTTGTTGTAGGTTTCGCTGCCATAAAGACGACGGGTTTCCGCGTAGGTCATCACCAGCTGTTGCATGGCGCGGGTGATGCCGACATACGCCAGACGACGCTCCTCTTCCAGACGGCCCGGTTCTTCCAGGCTCATCTTGTGCGGGAACAACCCTTCTTCCATGCCCACCAGGAACACATAAGGGAATTCCAGACCCTTGGCGCTGTGCAGGGTCATGAGCTGAATACTGTCTTCGTGCTCCTGAGCCTGGGTATCGCCCGCTTCCAGCGAGGCATGGCCCAGGAAGGCGGCCAGCGGCGTCAGATCTTCGTCATCTTCGGTGTTCTCGAAGTTGCGTGCGGCGCTGACCAGTTCTTCAAGGTTTTCTACCCTGGCCTGGCCTTTCTCGCCTTTTTCCTGCTGGTGATAATCGATCAGCCCCGACTGCTCGATGACGGTCTGGGTCATCAGATGCAAAGGCATTTCCATGACCTTGGCCGAGAGGTTCTCGATCAGCTCGATGAACGCGTTCAAGGCCCCGGCAGCCCGTCCGGTCAGGCCTTTGTTGGCCACCAGCTGGCGCATGGCTTCCCACATGGACACATCGTTGTGGCGCGCATGTTCGCGGATCGCTTCGACGGTCTTTTCGCCGATGCCGCGTGCCGGTACGTTGATGACCCGTTCCAGGGCGGCATCGTTGCCGCGGCCTTCCAGCAGGCGCAGATACGCCATGGCGTTCTTGATTTCGGCACGCTCGAAGAAGCGCTGGCCGCCATAGATGCGGTAAGGGATGCGTTCGCGCAGCAAGGCCTCTTCCAGCACCCGCGACTGGGCGTTGGAGCGATAGAGGATGGCGATGTCGTTACGCGACAGCCCGGTCTTCAGGGCGCTTTCGATGGTTTCGACCACGTAGCGCGCTTCATCGTGCTCGTTGAAGGCGGCATACAGGTTGATCTGATCGCCATCGCCCACGTCGGTCCACAGCTCTTTGCCCAGACGGCCGCTGTTGTTGACGATCAGGCCGTTGGCCGCCTTGAGGATGCTGGCCGTCGAACGGTAGTTCTGCTCCAGGCGGATGACTTCCGTATCCGGGAAGTCGGACGAATATTGATGAATATTCTCGATTTTCGCGCCACGCCAGCCATAGATGGACTGGTCGTCATCACCGACCACCATCAGGCTGTCGCCGCCTTGCGCCAGCAGGCGTAGCCAGGCGTATTGCACGGCGTTGGTGTCCTGGAACTCGTCCACCAGCACGTGACGGAAGCGGCGCTGGTAATGCGCCAGCAGACCGGGATGGTCGCGCCACAGGTCCAGTGCACGCAACAGCAGCTCGGAGAAGTCGATGACGCCCGCTCGCTGGCAGGCGGCTTCATAGGCTTCATAGATCGACTTCATGGTGGCCAGGAACAGGTCACCGCTGGCCTGAATGTGCTTGGGGCGCAAGCCTTCGTCTTTCTGGCCGTTGATGAACCACTGTGCCTGACGTGCCGGCCAGCGCTGCTCGTCCAGCCCCAGTTCGCGGATCACGCGTTTGACCAGACGCTGCTGGTCGTCGCTGTCCAGAATCTGGAAGGTCTGGACCAGACCCGCTTCCTGCCAGTGTGCCCGCAACAGGCGGTGTGCCAGGCCGTGGAAGGTGCCGACCCACATGCCCGCCGGGCTGATGCCCATCAATTGTTCGATGCGGTGCCGCATCTCGGCTGCCGCCTTGTTGGTGAACGTCACCGACAGGACCGAATGCGGGGAGGCTTGCTCGACCTGCATCAGCCATGCGATGCGATGCACCAGCACACGGGTTTTGCCGGAACCAGCGCCGGCCAGGACCAACTGACGACCCAGGGAGGCGGCTACGGCCTGACGCTGGGCATCGTTGAGGGAATTGAGAAGGAGAGAGAGATCATCGCGCATCGGCGCATTCTAGGGTGCTGCGCCCATGTCGGGCAAACCATGCTTTGTCATGAGCAATAAAAAGTCATCGGGGCTGACGACCGGTCATTCGGGCCACAGGTTGTGTCAGTTGTGCTGGAGTTCTCTATATCAAGGGTCGTATGTCACAGTTTTATGGTAGGTGGCAGTTTGGTCTGGTCGAGCGCTTGTGTATGCTCGACACACGTCAAGGCCAATCAAATACAAGAAACCAGCCATGCCTTTCAGCTTCAGCGCCCACGATGCTTCTGACACCAGTCGACGGGGCATTCGCAAGCAGTTCGCCACCCAGTTGGTGGTCGAACGCACACGCCTGCTTTATCAGGGTTCGCTTCTGCCGACCTTGTTCATGTTTATCAACGGTCTTGTCTGTGCCTGGCTACTGTGGAGCCCTGAGCGTTATGTGCTGGTCAGTGTCTGGCTGATCTGGCTTTTCGCGTTGGTGGCGCTGCGGATCATGCAGGTTGCCGCATTCCGGGCGGCCTCTCCCGAGCGTCAGGCCCAGCCGGTCTGGCGACGCATGTTCCTGCTGGGGGCGGCGGTCAGTGGCCTGACCCTGGCCTGTGCGGCCATGGTGCTGGTGCCTGTGGACAGTTTTGCCCAGCAGGCCTGGGTATTCGGCATGATCGGCGCGGCGACACTGTCGGCCAGCGTCGCTTATGCCGTCAGCCTGACAGCGTTTCTGACGTTCAGCCTGTCGTGCCTGCTACCACCGATCCTCTACCTGTTCATGGGCGGCGGTGTGCCGCTACGTGGCTGGGGCTGGCTTGGTCTGATTCTGTTGTTTGCCCTGTTCGTGGTGGCCTGGCAGGTCAATCGCCTGATACTGCGCAGCCTGTTGCAGCGTTTTCAGAACCAGGCCCTGATCGAGCATTTACAGCAGGCCCAGGCCAAGGGCGATGAGTTGAATGAGAGTCTGGCCCGGGAAGTCGAGCAGCGCCGTCAGGCCGAGCGCAGTCTGCGAGAAGCACAGGCAGGGCTGGAAGAGCGGGTCGTGCAGCGCACCCTGGAGCTGGAGGCGGCCAATCTGGCCCTGAGCCAAAGCCCGCCGCGCCTTGCCGAGAAGGTCTTTGATGCGGTTAGTGAGAGCATTGTCATTTTCGACCCTGATTACAGGATTCTGACCATCAATCAGGCGTTCTCTCGTGTCACAGGCTACATGCCGGAAGATGTCGTGGGCCGTCAGGTCATGGACATCGCCAGCAGCCGCGATGCGCGGCGTCATTTTCAGGCCATTCATCAGGCGCTGGAGCAAACGGGAAGCTGGCAGGGGGAACTGGTCGAGACCCGGAAGAACGGCGAGTTGTATCCGCAGTGGTTGCAGTTGAGCGTCGTGCGCGATATTGCAGGCAATGTCAGCCATATTGTCGGCTTCTTTGCCGATCTGTCTGCTCGTCGCGAATCCGAGGAGCGCATGCGCTACCTCACCCATTTCGATGAGCTGACCGGTCTGGCCAACCGTGCGCAGTTCAAGGAGCGCCTGCGAGAGGCCAGCCAGCGTGTGCGCCAGGGGGGAAGAAGCCTGGCGCTGCTGCATATCAATCTGGATCGCTTCAAGTTGCTCAACGAAAGCCTGGGGCATGAAGTCGCGGACCAGTTGCTCAAGCATGTGGCCCGGCGTTTGAGCAGTGCCCTGCCGGAAGCCAACACCATTGCGCGCCTGTCTGGCGATGAATTCGCCGTGCTGTTCGATGCCTATGCCAACCTTTCAAGCCTGGCCCGGGTGACCAGCCGACTGTTGAGCAAGCTGCGCACACCCTTGTCGGTGGCGGGCAATGAACTGGTCATCAGTGCGTCGGTCGGCATCAGCCTGCTGCCGGATTCGGCCCGTGAAATCTCGGCTCTGGTCAGTCAGGCCAATATGGCGATGCGGCATGCCAAGCACCTGGGGGGCAATAACTTCCAGTTCTTTACCGACAGCCTCCAGGCCAGCACCCTGGAGCGCCTGCAACTGGAAATCCAGCTGCGCAAGGCCATCGAAGATCATCAGCTACAAGTCTTCTATCAGCCCAAACTGTTGCTTGAAAATGGTCGTCTGGATGCGGCGGAGGCGCTGGTGCGCTGGCATCACCCGGAAAGGGGCATGGTGTCGCCGGGGGAGTTCATCGGTCTTGCCGAGGAAACCGGCCTGATTGGCGACATTGGTGAGTTCGTGCTTCGTCAGGCCTGTTGGCAGGCGTGCGAGTGGCAGCGGCAGGGGATCGAGCCGATCCGGGTTTCGGTCAACCTGTCCGTGCATCAATTGCGTCAGGGCAAGCTGGTCAGTCTGGTCCGGCAAGTGCTCGATGAAACGGGGCTGGCCCCTGAGTTGCTGGAGCTGGAACTGACCGAAAGCCAGTTGCTCGACAGCGTCGAACACATCATCTCGACCTTTCAGCAGTTGCGCGAGCTGGGGGTGAAATTGGCCATTGATGATTTCGGCACCGGCTATTCTTCATTGAGCTATCTCAAGCGCTTTCCTGTGGATTACGTAAAGATCGATCAGGCGTTCATTCGTGGCCTGGACGATGGCACTGAAGATGCGGCGATTATTCAGGCGATCATTTCAATGGCTCATAGCCTGGGCCTTAAGGTGGTGGCCGAGGGTGTCGAAAACCGGAAGCAACTGGAGTTTCTCAAGGCCCATGGGTGCGATGAGGTGCAGGGTTATCTGATCAGTCGCCCTGTCGAGGCTTCCGTGATGGCGGGCGTACTGAGAACGCCACAGTTTTCATGAATGTAGGATTATTCCCACAAAAAAGCGGTATTTGCTCTTCAATGACTTGTGTTTGACGTTCCAGGCTCGTTTAACTGGGCGGCTCGCAGGTCATGTAGTATAACTACAAGAAAGCTACATCCCCGCCAACCGCCTCATTAGCGAGTCTGCCTCTTGAATCTCCTGCAACACATCGCCCAGTCACGTAATCTGCTGCGCAAGTCGGAGCTCAAGGTAGCCGACCATGTGCTGCTTGACCCTGCGGCCGTGATGCACAGTTCCATGGCTGATCTGGCCCATAGTGTCGGAATCAGTGAACCCACCATCGTGCGTTTCTGCCGCGCCATCGGTTGTACGGGTTTTCAGGATCTGAAGCTCAAGCTGGCCCAGAGTCTGGCCGCCGGTGCCAGCTTCGGGCAGTTCGCGATTCATGAAGACGATTCGGTCGCCGACTACAGCCTGAAGATTTTCGACACCACGCTGCACACCCTGATGGAAGTGCGCGAGAACCTCGATCCCCATGCCCTGCAACTGGCGGTAACGGCCATGGCCGGTGCCAACCGCGTCGAGTTCTATGGCTTCGGTGCGTCGGGCGCGGTGGCGGCCGATGCCCAGCACAAGTTCTTTCGCCTGCTGCTGAGTGCGGCGGCCTATTCCGATCCGCACATGCAGGCGATGTCGGCGGTGACCTTGAAGCCCACTGATGTTGCGGTGTGCATTTCCCAGTCCGGGCGCTCCAAGGATTTGCTGATCACCGCGAATCTGGTTCGCGAAAGCGGGGCAACGCTCATCACGCTGTGCCCGAGCCAGACGCCTCTGGCCGAGCTGTCGTCGGTCAATCTGGCGATCGATGTGCACGAAGACACGGAAATCTACACCCCGTTGACCTCACGCATTGCGCATCTGGTGGTCATCGATGTGCTTGCAATGGGGGTCGCCATGGCGCGCGGCCCGAGCCTGGTCAACCACCTCAAGAGCGTGAAGCGCAGTCTGCGCAGCCTGCGGCTATCGCCCAAATCGGTGAAAGCGCACGAAGACTGAGGGTTCATCAACTTGTCATGCATTCGCCGCCTGATCGTCATGGCCTGACGTCACTCTGTACTCCCGCAACGTAATTGGGAGACAGGACATGGCTCGGCATTACGATGACTTACCCAACAGCACCGTCAAGACACGTCGTCAGCAGGAAGATCAGCGCCGAATGGAGTTTCGCCGCGCAATCGAGAGTTACTGCGAGGCGCGTCAGCTCAATCAGGATCTCTGCGATTACATCGACGGCATGACCGGCAACCACTGGCAGGCTAGCCAGTTGTCCGGGGACGCCCGTCGAAACGCTCGACAAGCTGGCTGATCTGCGCACGTTCGGTGCGGATGAACGCCAGGAAGGCGTGAGCGACCGGAGACAGACGCTTGTCCTTCGCCTGGACCACGCACCAGCTGCGATAGAGTGGCAACTCCGCCACGGGCAGCTCCTTGAGGGCGCCGGTGGCGAGTTCCATGCTGACGGCGTGGCGGGTCAATATGGCCAATCCCAGTCCCGCAACCACGCACTCGCGCTGAGCTTCACTGGATGACACTTCCTGTGTCTGGGTGAAATGCACCCGTTTCTCCTTGAAATATTCTTCGCAGGCCTTGCGTGTGCCCGACCCTGGCTCACGAATCAGCAGCGGCCAGGGCTCGAGGTCTTTCAGGCTCAGGTGTTCCCGGGCGCACAGCGGATGATCCGACGGCGCGACGGCCACGATCGGGTTGTTGAGGAACGGCAGAAACTCCAGGCCCATGTCCTGGGGCACCATGGACATCACCACCAGGTCATCGCGGTTATCCGACAGGCGTCTGATGACCAGAGCACGGTTGACCACCGTCAGGTTGAGGATGACTTCCGGGTGCTGACGTTTGAAGGCTGCAAACAGATGCGGGATGAAGTATTTGCAGCTCGATTCGATCGCCAGTTTCAATTGACCCTGCAATGAACCCTGCATGTCCGAGAGCTGCATATCCAGGCTTTCCAGACGGCCGAAAATGTCACGGCTGGCCAGTTGCAGGGCCTCGGCGGCTTCGGTCAGGTACAGCTTCTTGCCGACATACTCGAACAGGGGCTGGCCAATCAGTTCCTCGAGCTGACGAATCTGCAGGCTGACCGCCGGTTGGGTAAGGGACATTTCTTCGGCGGCGCGGCTGTAGGAGCGCAGGTCGCAGACCTCGTTGAAAATACGCAATTGACGCAATGTCATGCGCATCAATGACTTACGCATTTCTAAAAACTCCCGCTCACCGCCGAAACACTGACTATAAGCTTTTGTTTATATGTAACCCAATTTTTACTCATTTTTATTAATCGCTGATCCGGCATAGGGTGTTTCTGCGCCCTTGAGTCACATACGCAGTTACAAAAAGGTAGCGACTACACTGCGTCATGCGGTTCTGCGCCGACCGGCATTGCCGGTTCGATAGTCCTTATGGTCGAGGAAATGCCAGTGATAACAAAAATCCTGATCGCCAACCGTGGAGAGATCGCCGTTCGGATCGTGCGTGCATGCGCCGAAATGGGCATCCGCTCGGTCGCGATCTTTTCAGACGCCGACCGACATGCGCTGCATGTCAAACGTGCCGACGAAGCCTATAGCATTGGCGCTGAACCTCTCGCCGGTTACCTGAACCCGCGCAAGCTGGTGAACCTGGCAGTGGAGACCGGATGCGATGCCCTGCATCCCGGTTACGGCTTCCTCTCGGAAAACGCCGAACTGGCGGAAATCTGCGCCGAACGCGGCGTTAAATTCATCGGCCCGTCAGCCGAGGTCATCCGTCGCATGGGCGACAAGACCGAAGCGCGTCGCAGCATGATCAAGGCGGGGGTGCCCGTCACGCCGGGTACCGAAGGCAACGTGGCCGATATCCATGAAGCGCTGCTCGAAGGCGACCGCATCGGTTATCCGGTGATGCTCAAGGCGACCTCCGGTGGTGGCGGGCGTGGCATTCGTCGCTGCAACAGCCGTGATGAACTGGAGCAGGCCTTCCCACGGGTGATTTCCGAAGCCACCAAGGCATTCGGGTCGGCTGAGGTCTTTCTGGAAAAGTGCATCGTCAATCCCAAGCACATCGAGGCCCAGATCCTCGGTGACAGCTTTGGCAATGTGGTGCATCTGTTCGAGCGCGACTGTTCCATCCAGCGCCGTAACCAGAAGCTGATCGAAATCGCTCCCAGCCCGCAACTGACCCCCGAACAGCGGGCCTATATCGGTGATTTGTCGGTGCGTGCGGCCAAGGCCGTGGGCTACGAGAATGCTGGCACCGTGGAGTTCCTGCTCGCCGATGGCGAGGTGTACTTCATGGAGATGAACACCCGGGTCCAGGTGGAGCACACCATCACCGAAGAGATCACGGGCATCGACATCGTTCGCGAGCAGATTCGCATCGCATCAGGCCAGCCGCTGTCGATCAAGCAGGAAGACATCATCCATCGCGGCTTTGCCCTGCAATTCCGGATCAATGCCGAGGACCCGAAGAACAACTTCCTGCCCAGCTTCGGCAAGATCACCCGCTATTACGCCCCTGGCGGGCCTGGCGTGCGAACGGACACGGCGATCTACACCGGTTACACGATCCCGCCGTTCTACGACTCCATGTGCCTGAAGCTGATCGTCTGGGCGCTGACCTGGGAAGAGGCGATGGATCGCGGCCTGCGTGCACTGGATGACATGCGCCTGCAGGGTGTGAAGACCACCGCCGCCTATTATCAGGAAATCCTGCGCAACCCGGAATTTCGTAGTGGCCAGTTCAACACCAGCTTCGTGGAAAGCCACCCTGAACTGACCAACTACTCGATCAAGCGCAAACCTGAAGAGCTTGCCCTGGCTATTGCCGCTGCCATCGCTGCCCACGCGGGCTTATGAATATGTGAGCGGCAAGCTGCAAGTGGAAAGCTACAAGTGAAAGCAGACTCGCTTTTTACTTGCGGCTTGTAGCTTGAAGCTTGTGGCCATGAGGAGAACCGAACATGCCCAAGAAAATCTTTGTCACCGACACTATCCTGCGTGATGCACACCAGTCGCTGCTGGCGACCCGCATGCGCACCGAAGACATGCTGCCGATCTGCGACAAGCTCGATAAGGTGGGCTACTGGTCGCTGGAAATGTGGGGCGGTGCGACTTTTGACGCTTGCGTGCGCTTTCTGAAGGAAGACCCGTGGGAGCGCCTGCGCCAGTTGCGTGCGGCCTTGCCCAACACTCGCCTGCAAATGCTGTTGCGCGGCCAGAACCTGCTGGGCTATCGCCATTACAGCGACGACGTGGTGAAGGCCTTTGTCGCCAAGGCAGCCGAAAACGGGATCGATGTGTTCCGCATCTTCGACGCCATGAACGACGTGCGTAACCTGCGCGTCGCCATCGAAGCGGTGAAAGCCGCCGGTAAACATGCGCAAGGCACCATCGCCTACACCACCAGCCCGGTGCACACCATCAAGGCTTTTGTGGAGCAGGCCCGGCAGATGGAAGCCATGGGTTGCGACTCGGTGGCGATCAAGGACATGGCGGGGCTGCTGACGCCTTTTGCCACGGGTGAACTGGTCAAGGCATTGAAGGCCGAGCAATCGCTGCCGGTCTTTATTCACTCCCATGACACCGCAGGTCTGGCGGCCATGTGTCAGCTCAAGGCGGTTGAAAACGGCGCTGATCATATCGACACCGCCATCTCCAGCTTCGCCTGGGGCACCAGCCATCCGGGGACCGAGTCCATGGTCGCCGCCCTCAAGGGCAGCGAGTTCGATACAGGCCTGGACCTGGAGCTGTTGCAGGAGATCGGCTTGTACTTCTATGCCGTGCGCAAGAAGTACCACCAGTTCGAGAGCGAATTCACGGCCGTGGATACCCGCGTACAGGTCAACCAGGTACCGGGCGGGATGATTTCCAACCTGGCCAACCAGCTCAAGGAGCAGGGCGCGCTTAGCCGCATGGGTGAAGTGCTGGCCGAAATTCCGCGTGTTCGCAAGGATCTGGGTTATCCACCGCTGGTCACGCCGACCTCGCAGATCGTTGGCACCCAGGCGTTTTTCAACGTTCTGGCGGGCGAGCGTTACAAGACCATCACCAATGAAGTGAAGCTGTACCTGCAAGGCGGTTACGGCAAGGCACCGGGTCAGGTGGATGAAAAGCTGCGTCGTCAGGCCATCGGCAACGAAGATCTGATCGATGTGCGCCCGGCTGATCTGCTCAAGCCGGAAATGACCAAGTTGCGGGGTGAAATCGGAGACTTGGCGAAATCCGAAGAGGACGTGCTGACATTCGCGATGTTCCCGGACATTGGCCGCAAGTTTCTGGAGGAGCGTGCTGCGGGCACCCTGAAGCCTGAAGAGCTGCTACCGATTCCGGAAGCGGGCAGTGTGAGTCAGGCGGGGGGTGAAGGTGTCCCGACCGAGTTCGTGATCGATGTTCACGGTGAAACCTATCGTGTGGACATCACCGGGGTCGGGGTCAAGGCCGAAGGCAAGCGTCACTTCTACCTGTCCATCGACGGCATGCCGGAAGAAGTGGTGTTTGAGCCGCTCAACGAATTTGTCGGCGGCGGAGCCAGCAAGCGCAAGCAGGCCCATGCACCGGGTCATGTCAGCACGACCATGCCGGGCAACATCGTGGATGTGCTGGTCAAGGCCGGGGATACGGTCAAGGCCGGTCAGGCTGTGTTGATCACCGAGGCCATGAAGATGGAAACCGAGGTTCAGGCTTCCATCGCTGGCAAGGTGGTTGCGATTCATGTCGCCAAGGGTGACCGGGTCAACCCTGGCGAGATTCTGGTCGAGATCGAGTAACCCTCTACGTAGGAGCGAATTCATTCGCGAGAGTCCCGTGAAATTGAAGGAAATCTATAGCCTTCCATGACGTCATCGCGAATGAATTCGCTCCTGCAGGAGTGGTATCAGCTGTGAATAATCGGATCAATTTCCTCTGGGGGAGCACTCGTGGCTCCCCTTTTTTATGGTTTCTTGTAGCGCGCCTGCATGGCATGTAACACCTGCCGGAAGCTGAGGGTCTTCTTGCCGACCTTCTGCATGCCGTCTTCCGGCAAGTAGCTGAACTTCACATACAGTGTCTCGCCAGTCTGTCTCTGGCTTTCGCTCAGGCCGGAGATCGAGGCATGCATGGCTTCCAGGGAGGTCGGGCTGGCAACCAGTGTGACCCACTCCGGAACGGGGATGGTGCTGCTGAAATAGCTGACAACCCTGACCAGCGTGTCGCCGATGGGGAAAATACCAGTGAAGCGATTCTTTGGCTTGAAGGGCGCGATACCCATGTAGATATCCGGTAGCGCCGCAATCCTGTTGTCGATGCCCTGATTCTGATGAGCAAGCAGGAAGGCCATGATTTGCAGGGGCGTGCCGATCATGACCAGCGTTTGAACGCCCGCACCGGTTTCGGAAAAAAGGTACTGGCTGTTACTGGCCGGTACGGCCTTTTTCAGTTCCCTGCGATCAATGATGAGGCTGCCGTATTTGCCCTGTTGCAGGACGGCAGCCGGTGCACGCCACGGGTTGGAAGGGCTTGCCTGAGTGGCGGCCAGTACAGCGGGGGGCAGAAAAGTGGCTTCTGTATCCATGTTCACAACGTCCTTGTTGTTTGTGACTGATCGGGTTCATGCCTGATTGGCATGCCTTGAACCCTAGCCTGCCCGGTGCTGATTGCCATGGCGCGTGATGCCGATTATGTAACGGCATGTAGGTCGTGGGTGGTGCCCTCAGGACTGGCGGCGCGAAAAGCTTTCCAGCCCTGACACTTGCTGCCCATTCTTGAAGTTATCCACAGACAGCCAACCCTCGAATGCCTTTTGCAGGTCCGGCCATTCGGTGTCGAGAATCGAATACCAGGCGGTATCCCGGTTCACGCCCTTGACCACCATGTGTTGTCGAAAGGTGCCTTCGTAGCTGAAACCGAAACGCTCGGCGGCCCGCTTGGAGCGGGCGTTGTGGGCGTTGCACTTCCATTCCAGGCGACGGTTGCCCAGAGCGAAGGCTTCCCTGGCCAGCAGGTAGACCGCTTCGGTGCCTTTGGGTGTCCGCTGCATGGTTGCGCCGAAGGTGACGTGGCCTATCTCCACCCGACCATGCAGCGCGACGATGGAGATCATGCTGATCACGCCCTCGGCTTTCCCCGTAGCCTGCTCGACCACGCTGTAGAACCAGGGATCGGTGTCCACCGCATGCCGTGCCAGCCAGGCATCGAAATCACTGCGTTCGTTGAACGGCCCGTAAGGCAGGTAATCCCAGAGTTTCGGATCGGCATCCGGCCCCTGAAGCGCGAGCCAGAGATCATCGCTGTGCCGTGCCGGATCGAGTTTTTCCAGGCGGATGAAGCGGCCTTCCAGTGTCTTTTTGCCTGGAAGGGTTGCCGGTTGCCAGTGCAGCGGGGTGTCGGACATGAGCAGACTTCCTGTTTCAAAGCGCCTTGCGAAATTGAATGTAGCCACCGCGCTCAGCGATACGTTCATACAGCTGAATGGCGGTGGCGTTGGTTTCGTGGGTCAGCCAGTGGGCCTTGTCACAATCGTTGGCCTGGGCGGTCGCGTAGACATGTTCGATCAACTGCCTGCCGATACCGGTGCCGCGCTGTTCAGGAGCCACGAACAGATCCTGTAGATAACAGGCGTTCCTGATGCTCCAGTTGGAGCGATGGTAGATGAAATTCACCATGCCCACAGCCTTGCCATCCCGCCACGCCAACGCGGCATTCGTGGGTTCGTTCGTGTCGAGCATGCGCTGCCAGGTGACTTCGCTGACGCCTTCGGCCAGCTCGGTCTTGTAGAACTGCAAATAGGCCTTCCACAGCGGAAGCCATGCGGCGTGATCGTCGGCACTGACGGGGCGGATGTGAACGGCGGTCATGGTGTTCTCCTGTTAGCTCATCCAGCGAGCGGTTTCCTGATCTTTCGGGTCGTGGCTGGCGGCCAGTCCGTCGCGTACGCCTGCGATGTCTTCGGCGCTGCGGTTCTGGCTGAGTTTGCGTTTGCCCTGCAAGCGCTCGATGGGCAGGGCAAAACCGACAATGGCACCCAGCATTTTCTCGATGTAATCGGCCGGTGCGTCGTGGATCGACCACGGTTGGGCACGGCGAGATTCATGCTTGTCGGTCAGGTTGCCCACCAGCCAGTGCAAGCGCTCGGTGTCCGTGAAGATCTCGGCCTGGCCGTAAGCGTGTACCGCCAGGTAATTCCAGGTGGGGACGACTTTCTCGTGTTCGGCCTTGCTCGGGTAGAAGGACGGGCTTACATACGCGTCGGCACCGGGGAAGATCACCAGCGCGGATGACGGGTTTTCGAGGGCTCGCCATTGCGGGTTGGCCTTGGCCAGATGGCCATAAAGCGTGCCGTGAGGACCTTGTTCGCGACAGAGCAGCAGGGGCAGGTGGGTGGCCTGCAAGCCTTGTTCGCCATGGGTAACGAGAATGGCCAGGCGGGTCTGATCCATTTGCTCATGCAAGTGAAGCGTTTCGCTCTCACGGAAGGCGGCGGGTGTGTACATGGCATTTTCTCTTGGTCGATGCGTCAATCCTAGGCAAGCTATTGGTTCGTTGTAAGAGCCATTATCGATAGATTTCATGGGGCCAATTTCATGTCTTCAGACGCGCTCGCTTTTCCGCTGGACCTGACCGGTATCGAACTGGACCGGCAACGAGGTTTGAGCCGGCAGCTGTATGAGGTACTGCGTCAGCGGATTCTTGAGGGCGGGCTGGGCGGGGGCACCCGTCTGCCTGCCAGCCGTGACCTGGCCGAATCGTTATCGATTTCCCGCAACAGCGTGATGCGTGCCTACGACCAGTTGTATGCCGAAGGCTTCGTTGAAGGGCGGGTAGGGGATGGAACCTATGTGGCCCGGTTGCCCGATCAAATCGTAGCGGTTGAAAGTTCGGGCACGGAAAAATTATCCACTGAATTGTCCACAGGCTTATCAACAAGGTTACGCACAGGGTTATCCACAAAATCCCCTGAAATCATTCAAAATACGGTCGATCAAGTTATCCACAACCCAAGGCTGGAACTGTTGCAAAAGCACCATCTGAAGACGCCGCCCAAAGGGGGACCCTGCGCTTTTCGGGTGGGCATTCCGGCTTTCGATCTGTTTCCTTTTGCCGTATGGGGCAAGCTGCATGCGGCCTTTTGGCGCAAGCCGGCGCTTCAGCAACTGGGTTATGGCGAGGCGGCGGGAGAATGGCGACTCAGAGAGCTGATTGCGTTGTACCTGCGTTCCTCTCGCGGTCTGTATTGCTCGGCTGAACAAATAGTGATCACCAGTGGCGCACAACAGGCGATCAGCCTTTGTGCACAATTGCTGCTTGAGCCGGGAGACAGGGTGGCTGTGGAAAACCCCGGTTATCGTGCGGCAGGTCATGCCTTCGCCATCGCCGGGGCGCGTTTGCAGGGGATGGCAGTGGATGAAGAGGGTATGCGTTGTGAGGATCTTGAGCAGACCGGCTGCAAGCTGGCCTATGTCACGCCTTCGCATCAATACCCGACGGGGGTAGTGATGAGCCTGGCCCGCCGTCTGGAATTGCTGGGCTGGGCACAAAAGACCCAAGGCTGGATTGTCGAAGACGACTATGACGGCGAATACCGTTACAGCGGTGCGCCGCTGGCCCCTCTGGCGGCGCTGGATACGCAGGGACGGGTTCTGTATATCGGCACCTTCGGCAAGGTGGCTTTCCCGGCCTTGCGCCTGGGGTATCTGGTTTTGCCGCAAGGGCTGGTCAAGGCCTTCACTCAACGCCGGGCTGTGGACATGCGGCACTCCGAAGTCAGTACCCAGATGGTCATGGCACAGTTTATTGCCCAAGGGCATTTCCAGCGGCATATCCGACGCATGCGCCGAGCGGCCCTGAGTCGGCGCAATGCGTTGCTGGCAGGCTGGCCCGAGTCTTTGCCGGGCTGTGCGCCGATGCCCGGAGCCGTTGCCGGCCTGCACGTTACGGTCAGGGTGGACAGTCTGGCGCGTGAGCGTGAATTGATCGCCAGGGCCGCCGGTGCCGGTGTTGAAATCAGTCCGTTGAGCGACTTCTGGTTGCCGGAATCTTCCGAGCCTGTGGATAACCGTGCCGGTCTGGTATTGGGCTTTGCTGGCGTACCCGAGCCCGCGATTGCCGATGCGCTGGAGCGGTTGCGCCAGGTCTGGTGACAGTGGAAGGGGCTTGTATACGGCTGACAACGATATACTGCGCGCCGTTACTCCTTCTAACCGAGATTTTTCATGAGCAATTCCCTGACGGCTGTGCCTTCGCGCAAGCCTGGTGCAGCGTTGATCGCTGTTTTCCTGCTGCTGTTCGCAGCGATGTTTCTATTCAGCAGTGTCGGCGTGCGCCAGGTGCTGTTGTTGATCGTTGGTGCGGCTCTGGGCCTGACGCTGTATCACGCGGCATTCGGTTTCACCTCGGCCTGGCGGGTCTTCATCAAGGAGCGACGTGGCGCAGGCCTTCGGGCGCAAATGGTCATGCTGGCCGTTGCGACAGTGTTGTTTTTCCCGGCACTGGGCGCAGGTAGCCTGTTTGGACAGCCGGTCAACGGTCTGGTCGCTCCGGTAGGTGTATCGGTGGTGTTCGGCGCATTCATCTTCGGTATCGGCATGCAACTGGGCGGCGGCTGTGCCTCGGGCACGCTGTTTACGGCCGGTGGCGGCAATGCCCGGATGCTGGTGACCTTGCTGTTCTTCATCCTGGGCTCATTGATTTCGACTCAACATGTCGACTGGTGGTTCGCGCTGCCTTCATTCCCGGCCACATCCATTGTGAAAAGCTTTGGTGTGATGCCTGCTCTGGTGTTGAGTCTGGCGGTGTTCGCCTTGATTGCGTGGGTGACTGTGCGTCTCGAGAAGCAGCGTCATGGTCAGCTTGAAGCCCCTGTCACCAGCGAACACCGTGGCCTGCAGCGGTTCCTGCGCGGTCCCTGGATCCTGGTCTGGGGAGCGGTGGCTCTGGCGTTGCTGAACTACGCGACCCTGGCGCTGGCCGGTCGTCCCTGGGGGATCACGTCGGCTTTCGCGCTGTGGGGCGCAAAAGTGGCCGGTAGCCTGGGTGTGGATGTCGGCAGCTGGGCGTTCTGGCAGATGCCTGCAAACGCCAAGGCGCTTGCGGCTCCGGTCTGGCAGGACATTACCAGCGTGATGGATATCGGCATCATGATCGGTGCATTGCTGGCGGCAGGCCTGGCGGGACGTTTTGCGCCGAACCTGAACATCCCCAGGCGTTCACTGGTTGCGGCGGTCGTCGGTGGCCTGTTGCTGGGCTACGGTTCGCGTCTGGCCTACGGCTGCAACATTGGCGCGTACTTCAGCGGGATTGCGTCGGGCAGCCTGCATGGCTGGCTGTGGTTGCTGGCGGCTTATGCCGGTAACGTCGTGGGTGTGCGTTTTCGGCCGTTCTTTTTCCCCGGCGAGCGCCCTCAGGTCGCCTTGAGCGGTTGCTGATCAAGACCGGGCCTCATGGATAAAAGTGTCTGTCTGCGAACGATCTGCACGAATGGTATTCAAAGCCTACGTAGCCGGTCGGGTATTTGCAGTCCCGCGCTTTTATCTATGAGGTGGTTTCTTGCGGCAAGCGATCATTGAGAAGTCCCGATTTCTGAGCCGGACAATCGGGTATGTGGGGTGGTCACTGTTCTGGCTGCTGATCTGGGATGTGATCGTCACGGTCGATTTCATGCTCTATCTGGAGCGCAAGATCACACTGCCTTCCATGCCGCTGACCCTGCTGGGTTCGGCGCTTGTCGTACTCATCAGTTTCCGTAATTCCAGTGCCTATAACCGCTGGTGGGAAGCCCGGACGCTGTGGGGAGCGCTGGTCAACAGCTCCCGCAGCTTCGCGCGGCAGGTGCTGACGCTGATCGAGGACGACGGTGATATCAACCCGGTCAAGGCGATGCTGTTGCGGCGGCATGTGGCCTATGTGAAGTGCCTGTCCGCGCATCTGAAGGGGGATATCTGCAGTGCCGATGTGCAGGCGCTGATTTCCCGCGAGGAGTTCGCGCTTCGTCAGGAAACCAACAACTTCCCCAATGACTTGCTCAATACCTCTGCTGCGCTGATTGCCAAGGAGTATCAGGCGGGGCGTCTGGACAGTATTCGTCTGGCCCGTCTCGAGTCGACGATGGTGGATATCTCCAATTGCCAGGGGGGCATGGAGCGCATCGCCAATACCCCGTTGCCTTATCCGTACGTGGCATTCCCGCGGCTGTTCATTACCCTGTTCTGCATCATTGTCCCCATCGGGCTGGTGGAGACACTGGGCTGGTTTACGCCTCTGGCCTCCACTGTCGTGGGCTTCATGCTGCTGGCCATCGAAAAGATTGGCACCGACCTGCAAAGCCCGTTTCGTGCCAGCGAGCATGAAATCCAGATGACGGCCTTGTGCGAGAACATCGAGCGTAACCTCGATTCGATGCTTCGAGGGGCCGAGGTGGAAAGCAAGGTGGCGTAGTGCTTTCAGGGTTTCGATAAACACAGCGCCTGTGGGAAGCAAGGCCGGATTCGGGCAGCTTGTCGGGCCGACCCTCAAGGCTTCGCTGAGCGACAGGACGGCCTGGCGCGATGGCTGTGGGCAGGCTGACCTCAATACCCGGAACACCCTTCGTTTCAGGCTATCCCGTCCTCTGGTTTTATCTGCCCATATAAGGGGGAATCAGCCCTTTATCGATTTCAATCCTTAAGATCTTGTCGTAGTTCAAGACTTTAAGGTCTGTCCCGTCGCATTCGTCGAGGGTCAGTGCGTTGTCCCCAAAGCTTACGACTTTCCCTATGCGATCGGTGTCCCGGTTGGGGAAATCGAAATAACCTGTCAGGCGAAGTTTCGTGCCTTCAGGAAAACTGTTGACCTTGTCCTTGGCTTCTTGGCTTGTCATGTCCGCACCTGCCTTTTCATGTAAGGAGCGTTCAATATGAGTAAGGAAGGGCATTCAAACAACTGTCATAAATGACAGCTTTCTATACGGATGACGCCTAAAAACCGTGCCGAATGTCATCGACTGTCGCGGTCGTTCAAGCAGCGTTTCGGGAGAGGAAGGGGGCTTTCGCGAAGTGTTGAGGGGGGAGGGCATGAAGGATCAGGATCGACGTCTGTCGATCCTGATGCCTTCATGGGCGATTAGCGCAGTTCACCACACAGGTCCAGCTCGATCAGACGCCGGACTTCAGCAATCTCCAGACCGGCACCGAGCAGCGCATGCAGCTTGCCCAGCGCCGCTTCACGGGTCATGCCGCCGCCGGACAGGACGCCAACGCCACGCAACTTGCTGCCGGCTTCATAGACGTCCAGTTCGACACCGCCTTCGTGGCATTGCGTGATTGCGACCACGCAGACGCCCTGTTGCTGGGCACGCTCCAGGCTGGCCAGGAACTGCGGGTTATCGCTCGGGCCGGTGCCGCTGCCGAAGCATTCGAGCACCAGACCTTTGATACCGCTGTCGACCAGACCGTCGATCTGCGCGGCCCCGATACCGGGGAACAGTGGCAGTGCCGCGACGTTCGCCAGGGTTTTGGCCCGGCGATAATCCAGTGCTTCAGGCAGTGAAGGTGCAGCCTGACCGTTGCGCAAGCGTTGCAGCGGGGCGAACGGATGACGACCGAAGCTGCGGATTTTCGCGCAGCGGGTGGGTGCCAGCAGTTCGCCGTGGAAGTACAGGTGAACGCCGGAGGCCAGTCCGGAACCCAGTGCAAGCAGGGCGCCGTTGACGTTTTCCCAGGCATCGCTGTCCGGTACGCCGGCTGGCAGCATGGAACCTGTGAAGACCACCGGTGCCGCGAGCCCCAGTAACTGGAAGCTCATGGCGGCAGCGCTGTAGGCCAGGGTATCGGTGCCATGCAACACCAGCACCGCATCGCAGCCGTCCACATCCACGGCTTCGATCACCGCTTCACGCAGGCGCAGCCAGTAATCGGGCGTCATGTTGGCGCTGTCGATCAGTGGCGACATCTCGCGAAAACGCCATTGCGGCACGACCAGTTCGGGAAGGTCGGCCAGTTGCCCGGCCATCCTTGCCTCGAAACCGGAGGCTGGAGCCAGGCCATTGGCACTGGCCTGCATGCCGATGGTGCCGCCGGTATAGAGAACCATTACTCGCTGAGCGGGTGTGTATGCATCATGACTCATGGTTCTCTCCTGCGGCATTTCGGTGGTTAGTGTGCTTGTGAAGCCGGTTTGGTCTGCGCATCGGCGCCAGCCTGAGGCTGTTGCGTCGGGTTGGCAGGCCAGGCGTTACGGTCCAGATCCAGATCCGGGAACTTGCTGGAATCGAAGACGGGGGTCTTGATACCGGCCTTACGCTGGTCATCGTAGTCACGCAGGATACGCATGGCGACCTTGAACAGCATGGCCAGAGCCAGCAGGTTGACGAAAGCCAGCATGGTCATGGTGATGTCGGCGAAGGCGAACACGGTGTTGAGGTCGACGACGGCACCCCAGAGGATCAGGGCCAGAACCAGAACGCGGTAGCCGATGATCGCCTGGATCTTCTCACCTACCAGGAAGCGCAGGCTGTTTTCGCCCAGGTAGTAGTTGTAGAGGATCGAAGTGAAAACGAACAGGGCCAGAGCCACGCTGATGAAGATACGACCCCAGTCACCGACGACGGCAGCGAGGGAGTTCTGCGCCAGAACGATACCGTTGCCGCTGTAACCCACGTCATAGATACCGGACAGCAGAATCAGCAGGGCAGTACAGGTGCAGATCACGAAGGTGTCGAGGAATACGCTGAATGCCTGAACCACGCCCTGGGAAACCGGGTGTTCGACCTGAGCGACGGCGGCCACGTTAGGGGCGCTGCCCAGACCGGCTTCGTTGGCGAACACGCCACGTTTGACACCCATCACGATCGCACTGCCGATCAGACCGCCAAAGACGGGATCGAGGCCGAATGCGCTCTTGACGATGGTCAGCAGCATGCCGGGAACGTGTTCGATCTGAATGGCGATGACGTAAATGGTCACGGCGATGTAGATCAGGGTCTTGACCGGTACCAGCAGGTCGGAAATGGCTGCGATACGCTTGATGCCGCCGACGAATGCCAGGCCCAGCAGGACAACCAGGCAGATACCGGTGGTCTTGGTGTCGACGCCAAAGGCGCTATTGAGCGAGTCGGTCACGGCATGGGATTGCAGGCCGTTGAAGGCAAAGCCGAATGTCACCATCAGCAACAGCGCCATGACCATACCCAGCCAGCGTTTGCCCAGACCGTACTGAATGTAGAACGATGGACCGCCGCGGAACTGGCCTTCGGAGTCTTTGCGTTTATAGAGCTGGGCGAGCGAACACTCGATGAAGCTGCTGGACATGCCGACCAGTGCGGTGACCCACATCCAGAACACGGCACCCGGGCCGCCGAGTGTCACGGCAAGGCCGACACCCGCAATGTTGCCTGCACCGACGCGGCCCGCAAGGCTGAGCATCAGGGCCTGGAAAGAACTCAGTTGACCTGCACTGCTACGCAAGCTGTCGCGAAAAACCGCGAACATGTGCAAGAAGTGACGAAACTGGACGAAACGTGAGCGGATAGTGAAGTAACTACCAAGGCCTACGATAAGGACGATAAGGACCTTACCCGAGAGGAAGTCGTTAATCATTTCCAACATTTTTGTTATTCCTCGCTACTTTTGAGGGGGCGCACTATACCGGTGCAAAGTTTTTACGTCTGTAGCCGCTTTGTTGTGTAACGGAATCTTCATTTGCGGTGCTAAACGAATGTTTTTGGCAGAAACGCTGCAAAAACGCGGGTTTCAGGTGTTCTGTGCCCTCCTTTGGGTCGTATTGAACAGGCAAAAAAAAGGGTCTGGAGAATCACTTCCAGACCCTCAAAAGGTGAGGGGTGTCTAGGCCCTCAACCTGGTGAGCGTATTGCGTAAAGCATTCGGTCAGGCCTTCAGGGGGACCAGACGCGGAGCGATCATGTTCTCCGGACGCAGGATGTCATCGAGCATCGCGTCGTCGAGCAAGCCTTCTTCGCGGACCAGTTCCAGTACACCGCGGCCACTTTCCAGGGCAACGCGGGCGATACGGGTCGAGTTTTCGTAACCGATGTAAGGGTTCAGTGCAGTGACCAGGCCGATCGAATGCTCGACCAGTTCGCGGCAACGTTGTTCGTTGGCGGTGATACCGACGATGCAGTGCTCGCGCAGCATGTCCATGGCGCGTTGCAGCAGGCGGATCGAGTCGAAGATCTTGTAGGCAATCAGCGGCTCCATGACGTTGAGCTGCAATTGACCACCTTCGGCGGCGACGGTCAGGGCCAGGTCGTTGCCCATGATTTCAAAGGCTACCTGGTTGACGGCTTCCGGAATCACCGGGTTGACCTTGCCTGGCATGATCGAGCTGCCTGGCTGACGCGCTGGCAGGTTGATTTCATTGATGCCGGTGCGTGGGCCGCTGGACAGCAGGCGCAGGTCGTTGCAGATCTTCGACAGTTTGACGGCGGTACGCTTGAGCATGCCGGAGAACAGAACGAAGGCACCCATGTCGGACGTCGCTTCGATCAGGTCGGCAGCCGGGACCAGTGGATGGCCACTGATGACGGCAAGACGTTCTACGGCCAGCTTCTGGTAGCCAGGGTCGGCGTTGATGCCTGTACCGATCGCGGTACCGCCCAGGTTCACTTCGGTCAGCAGTTCCGGAGCCAGGGTGCGCAGGCGGTTCAGGTCTTCGGTCAGCGTGGTGGCGAAGGCACGGAATTCCTGACCCAGGGTCATTGGAACGGCGTCCTGCAGCTGGGTACGGCCCATTTTCAGAACGTGGCTGAACTCTTCGCCCTTGGCTGCGAAAGACTGGATCAGGCTTTCAAGGCTGGCGAGCATGGCGTCATGACCCAACAGCAGACCCAGGCGAATGGCCGTCGGGTAGGCGTCGTTGGTCGACTGAGCCATGTTCACGTCGTTGTTCGGGTGCAGGTGCTTGTATTCGCCTTTCTCGAAGCCCATGGCTTCCAGTGCGATGTTGGCGATGACTTCGTTGGCATTCATGTTGGTCGAAGTGCCAGCGCCGCCTTGAATCATGTCCACCACGAACTGATCGTGGAAGTCGCCGCGGATCAGGCGGGCACAGGCCTCGCTGATGGCTGCGTACTTGGCATCGTTCAGGTGACCGAGGGTGTGGTTTGCATCAGCAGCGGCCTGCTTGACCATGGCCAGTCCCACTACCAGTTTCGGGTAGTGCGAAAGTGGTACGCCGGAGAGGTGAAAGTTATTCACTGCTCGCAGGGTCTGAATACCGTAGTAGGCGTGAGCAGGTACTTCGAGAACACCAAGCAGGTCTTTTTCGATGCGCGATGATGCAGACGAGGACATGATAGAGATAGTCTCAAGAAAGGCACGGACAATGCCGGAACGCCGTGAATATTGGGCTTCGCGTTTAATCTTGACCAATGCTGTTAAACGCTGCCCTATGCAACAACGGCATAATGAAGGTGTGACGTGGGCTTTCTTTTATGCGTAAACAGGACAAAATGTCGCACTTGTAATTGTTTCTGTCGCAGAGGCGACGTTATCTGGCAAATTGCGGCGCAAATGAATCGGCTCTCAAATCTGCAGGCGCGAATTCATTCGCGAGAGGCGAGTACCTCCAATCAATATTGACCGGCTGGAATGCCGTCTTCGCGGATAAGTCCGCACCTACACACTTCCGGGAGGACGTGATGAACCTGGAAAGCAAATGGCTGGAAGATTTCAGCGCCTTGGCCGCCACCCGCAGTTTTTCCCAGGCGGCGGAGCGTCGCTTCGTGACGCAACCGGCATTCAGTCGTCGCATCCGCAGCCTGGAGTCGGCGCTGGGGCTGACGCTGGTCAATCGCTCGCGGACGCCGGTGGAATTGACCGCGGCCGGACAGCTGTTTCTGGTGACGGCCCGAACCGTTGTCGAGCAGTTGGGGGAAGTGGTGCGCCACCTGCATCATCTTGAGGGTGGTCAAGGTGAGGTCATCCAGGTGGCGGCGGCGCATTCCCTGGCGCTCGGGTTTTTCCCCCGCTGGATTGCCCAGTTGCGTAACGACGGCCTGAACATCGCGACCCGGCTGGTGGCGACCAACGTCGGCGATGCCGTGCATGCGTTGCGTGAAGGTGGCTGCGACTTGATGCTGGCGTTCTATGACCCGGATGCGGCCTTGCAGATGGATGCCGAGATCTTCCCTTCGCTGCATCTGGGGCAGACGGAAATGCTGCCGGTCTGTGCCGCTGATGCCAACGGCCAGCCTCTGTTCGATATGGAGGGTGAAAACAGCGTGCCTCTGCTGGCCTACAGCGCCGGTGCCTTCCTCGGGCGCTCGGTGAATCTGTTGCTGCGCCAGCGCAATCTGCGTTTTACCACGGTCTATGAAACGGCCATGGCCGACAGCCTCAAAGGCATGGCACTCGAAGGGCTGGGGATTGCCTGGGTGCCGCACCTGAGTGTGCGCTCTGAACTGGCGCGCGGTGAACTGGTGGTATGTGGTGGCCCGCACTGGCACGTTCCGCTGGAGATCCGCCTGTATCGCTGCGCCCTGGTGCGCAAGGCCAATGTGCGATTGCTATGGCGCAAGCTGGAAGGCGGTGCGGCTCAGGCCTGACGCCGGACTCAAGGGGCCCGGCTCAACTGCTCGGCGATGATCTTTTTGTTTCTGTCGCTGTAGACATAGCAGTTGGCTCTGATCGCTTCACGGCTGGCCGTTATGTTGGTTTCACACCACCAGCCGTTTCTGAACAGGATTTCCGCATTCTCGTGAGTGCCGCCCAGCATATGGCCTATTTCGTGGGCCGCCGCCGGGTATGTCTGCATGGAAGCCACCGCTGCATGGTGTCCGATCCGGGTATAGCCGAATGTGTCGGCATTGATTTTGTCACGGGTGAGCAGCAGGTATTTGCTTGTGCGGTTTCTTGGCAGGTTCTTTTCCTGGATGTAGCGTTCGACAAGCTTCGTCCATCCCTGAAGGCCCTTGGGCAGGTCGCGTGTCTGGTAGTCGAATGCCGTCAGGGGCGGTGTGTCCTGAATGATCTCCAGGTAGACCCGTCGCCCCGTAAAGCTTTCGAGGTCCTTTATCAGCCATGAGAAGTAATCGGCCCGGATATGGGCCCGCTCGGAAACGGGGATGTCGTCATGCACGAAGACATAGAAGAACAGCGGGCGCCTGTCCTGGGCCACGCTGCCCGAAAGCGGAAGTAACACGGCCAGCAACAAGGCCATGCCGGTACGGAGAAGGTTTTTGAAGTTGAAGTTCATGCGTTGATCCATTCATTGCATCGGCGACGGCACGTCCTGTGTGTCGCTCTGGGGATATCACGGGTTATGAGCAATCTCTATATTGCTTTGGGGGACGTAATAGAAAAACCTGATGGGCTGGCAGGCGGTGTTTACTTCAGGGCGGGTCGGGTCTACGGATGCAATGCGTAGGAATTGCTCGGGTGGATCTGTCATTCGGTGATGTGTCCGGTGCCGTGTCGGCAAGGCCTTCGTGCAGATGGTCGTCAGGGGGGCTGTCATCCTTGCGCTTTAAGGTATACTGCGCGGCCTTTGGCCGGTTAAGTCGGTCATTATTCGTACAACAAGCCACGCCGGTCCTCCCGCGTGGCTTGTTGTTTTTTGACGCGCCTGCGGGCGCCCGATGAGAGGCACGACGATGAGCGCACTGGTTGGCGTGATCATGGGCTCCAAGTCCGATTGGTCCACCCTTAGCCACACCGCCGATATGCTGGAAAAGCTCGGCATCCCTTATGAAGTCAAAGTGGTGTCTGCCCACCGGACGCCGGACTTGCTGTTCCAGTACGCCGAAGAGGCCGAAGGTCGCGGGATTGAAGTCATCATCGCCGGTGCCGGCGGTGCGGCTCACCTGCCTGGCATGTGCGCTGCCAAGACGCATCTGCCTGTGCTGGGCGTTCCGGTCCAGTCCTCGATGCTGTCGGGCGTCGACTCCCTGTTGTCCATCGTGCAGATGCCTGCGGGCATTCCTGTCGCGACGCTGGCCATCGGCAAGGCAGGGGCGATCAACGCTGCACTGCTGTCCGCCAGCATCCTGGGCGCCAAACACCCTCAATTCCACGCAGTGCTGAAGAAATTCCGCACTGAGCAGACAGACAGCGTGCTGGACAATCCAGACCCGCGCCACGCCTGAGGTTTTTCCATGAAGATCGGTGTAATCGGTGGCGGCCAGCTCGGCCGCATGTTGGCTCTGGCAGGTACTCCTCTGGGGATGAACTTTGCCTTTCTCGACCCTGCGCCGGATGCGTGTGCTGCCGCGCTGGGTGAGCATCTGCGAGCCGATTACGGCGATCTGGATCATTTGCGCCAACTGGCCGATGAAGTCGATCTGGTGACCTTCGAGTTTGAAAGCGTACCGGCCGAGACCGTGGCGTTCCTGTCGCAATTCGTACCGGTCTACCCGAGTGCCGAGGCGTTGCGCATTGCGCGTGACCGCTGGTTCGAGAAAAGCATGTTCAAGGACCTGGGCATCCCTACGCCTGCGTTCGCGGACATCCAGTCGCAAGCGGATCTGGACGCGGCTGTCGCCAGCATTGGCCTGCCTGCCGTGTTGAAAACCCGTACCCTGGGTTACGACGGCAAGGGCCAGAAGGTCCTGCGTACGGCGGCCGATGTCGTCGGGACCTTTGCCGAACTGGGCGGTGTGCCTTGCCTGCTGGAAGGCTTCGTGCCGTTCACCGGTGAGGTTTCGCTGATTGCCGTGCGTGCCCGTGACGGAGAAACCCGTTTCTACCCGCTGGTCCACAACACCCACGAAAACGGCATCCTGCGCATCTCCATCGCCAGCACCGATCACCCGTTGCAGGCGCTGGCCGAAGACTACGCAGGCCGTGTTCTCAAGCAGCTCGATTACGTGGGCGTGCTGGCGTTCGAGTTCTTTGAAGTCGAGGGTGGCCTCAAGGCCAACGAGATCGCTCCACGTGTGCACAACTCCGGGCACTGGACCACAGAAGGCGCCGAATGCAGCCAGTTCGAGAACCACCTGCGGGCGGTGGCGGGCTTGCCATTGGGCTCCACGGCCAAGGTCGGCGAGAGCGCCATGCTGAATTTCATCGGTGAAGTGCCGGCTGTCGATAAGGTCATCGCCATCGACGACTGCCATCTGCATCACTACGGCAAGGCTTTCAAGGCCGGTCGCAAGGTCGGTCACGCCAACGTGCGCAGTGCCGATCGTGCAACGCTGGACCGCCAGGTCAAGCTGGTCGAGGCCCTTATCAAGGGCTGACGGCATACGCCTTCACGGCTTGAGGCCGTGAAGGCGGCATGTACGCTGCAAGGCGGGAGCATCAAGTTCCCGTACTCCCGGAACCAACTCCCTCTCCGAGTTCTCTGATAGCAGTAAGCCAACGCTGCAATCGGGCTTTGGTGCGTCCAATACACACAGAGGGAAATGACATGGGCATTATCGGAACCATCTTCATTGGCTTGATCGTTGGCCTGCTGGCCCGCTTCCTCAAGCCGGGCGATGACAGCATGGGCTGGATCATGACCATTCTGTTGGGTATCGGCGGTTCGCTTGCCGCCACTTATGGCGGTCAGGCGCTGGGTATCTATCAGGCGGGCGAGGGCGCAGGCTTCTTTGGTGCACTGGTCGGTGCGATCATCCTGCTGGTCATCTACGGGATGATTAAAAAGAAGGACTGATCTTTCATCTTTGGCCCTCTGCTTTAGCGTTACGCAGAGGGCTAGAATGCGCGGCAGTCTTTTCCACTTATGCCGAGCCCTATGATGCGCCGCTTTCTGTTGATGACCCTGTTACTGGTATCCAGGCTTGTACATGCCGAGCTTCCCGAGACCGACTGGCTTGAACTCATGCCCAAGTCGGACCAGAAGGCCCTCGAAGCGATGCCGGAGATCGACCATAACTCTCCCGAGGCCATGGGCACCTTCGACAGCAAGGGTGGCTTGAAGCAGAGCAAGGGTCTGCCTGCCGTGATGTATTCGACCAAAACGGTGCCGACCATGGATGGCAAGACCATCCGGATTGGCGGTTATCCCGTTCCACTGGAAACCGATGCCAAAGGCCACAGCACGTTATTCTTTCTTGTCCCTTATCCGGGCGCCTGCATCCACGTGCCACCACCGCCACCCAATCAACTGGTGCTGGTCCGTTACCCCAAAGGCTTGAAGCTGGATGATATCTACACGCCCTTGTGGGTCGTGGGGACATTGAAAATCGAGAAGATCAGTAACGATCTGGCCGATGCGGCCTATGCGATGGACGCTTCAAAGGTGCGAGTCGTTGTCGACTCGGACCTTTGAACACGGTGATCATGCAGCGCTGATCAGAGCGCCTCACTCCAGACACTGATCCCCAGAATGTGCATGTCCTGCGGGGCCAGGGTCACGATGTCGTCCAGCACGTTGGCGGTTTCGACACAGACCATGCGCTCCCAGCCATCGGGGGCCATGTCGGCGAACTTCTTGGTCTTCTCGGTCCATGGGTTCCACAGCACCGCCGATTTTGAGCCGCTGCTCTGGATGTGAATCCGGCGTTTCCATTGCGGGTCGACAATGCTGAGCAACGGCGGGGTGTCCTGATAGATGCGGTCGGTTTCACCGCCGAATGTCAGGTCGCCGCTCTGCTGGCGCTCTTCCCAGTTTTCCAGGGTTTCGATGTAGCGCAGGCCATCCAGCCCTTCGATGCTGATCTGGTGCACATCGCTGATGGCGAAATAAGTGTGCAGGGCCTGACTGAAGCTGACAGCCTCGGTGCCACAGTTATAACTGACCAGGCTGACATTGAGGGCATGGTCCAGACGGATGCTGAGTTTCAGGGCAACGTTGTGCGGCCAGCCAGGCAAATGGCCTTCAGCCTGCGGCAGAACGAACTCCACCAGCAATGCATCGCCATCTTCACCGATCCCTAGCAGTTCCCAGTCCAGCGCACGCACTTCCCCGTGGGCTTTTGCAGGCTCGCTGCCTTGGCGCATCGCCTGAACGGTCGACGGGTTGCGTTCCAGATTGCCGAACCATGGCCAGCAGATGGGGATGCCCGCCCGAATCGGTTTGCCCTGCTTGAAGACCGCGCTTTCATTCAGCCAGATCAGTGGCTCTTGTCCCGCGACCTGGTAGCTGAGGATATGCGCGCCTTGCTGGGCGACCAGCAGTTCTGCGTCACCATGACGGATACGCCAGCAATTCAGTTCGTCGTATTTAACGGATTCAACCTGGGGTGTTGGCATGCGAAGTTCTCACTCAAGGGCCGTGACAGAAATAGACTGCCAAGAGACTGTTGAGTTTACCTAACCGGCCAGGCTTTGCCCGAGTGACAAATTACCGTCGTGGGACCGAGCGTGTCCGACCGCTGCCATCGATGGCCACGAAGACGAATACCGCCTCGGTCACCTTGCGCCATTCGCTGCTCAACGGATCGTCGCTCCAGACCTCGACCATCATCTTGATCGACGTGCGACCGACTTCCAGTGTCCTTGTATAGAAGGAGAGCTGTTCGCCGACGGCGACCGGGACCAGGAAAGCCATGCGGTCGATCGCAACGGTCGCGACGCGTCCGCCGGCAATCTTGCTGGCCATGGCTGTGCCGGCCAGGTCCATCTGGGAAACCAGCCAACCGCCGAAAATATCGCCGAAACCATTGGTTTCACGGGGAAGTGCGGTGATTTGCAAGGCCAGATCGCCTTGTGGGGTGGGGTCTTCTTGTTCGAGTTCGATCATGCCTGGGGTGCCTCTGACCCATGACTCTCATTGTTTTCTACTGCGGTTGACAGGTGCCATTCAACACGGCGCAGATGAACATTCATGTGTTCGGCCTGCGTATGGCCCTAAAGGGAAACTCTGCGAAAACCGCTGGCTACAGATGTTTTTGCACAAATTCCCATGACCGTTGACGGCCTGCGAGTATATCGGGCGTTGCGTCATGCGACGACCGTTCGGCTTTCTTTTTCCCAAGTGCGGCTTGTTGCTAGGTGTTTTTTGAAACAATTTGCTATCGTGCGTGACCCCTACAGGTGACAAGACTGCCTGTACACGCAATTTTGGTGCCTATCTGCACAATTGCTCCCGGACAATCGCTTCTGCACGCCACCCCGTTGCGGCTAGCGTAGTTTCCGTCAGTTCATTCAAAGAAAAGCCAAAATAGAGAAGCCTTGTCATGTCGTCCGTTCCTTTAAGTCCCGCGCAGTCCTCGCGGCCGTTGACTCACAGCGATTACAAAACCTTGTCGCTTTCAGCCCTGGGTGGGGCGCTGGAGTTTTACGACTTCATCATTTTCGTGTTTTTCGCCGCGGTCGTCGGCAAGCTGTTCTTCCCGGCGGACATGCCTGACTGGCTGCGCATGATGCAGACGTTCGGCATCTTTGCCGCCGGTTATCTGGCAAGACCGCTGGGCGGCATCATCATGGCGCACTTCGGTGACCTGCTGGGCCGCAAGAAGATGTTCACCTTGAGCATTCTGATGATGGCGGTGCCGACCCTGATCATGGGCCTGCTGCCTACTTATGCACAGATCGGCCTGTGGGCACCGATCCTGCTGCTGTTGATGCGCGTCATTCAGGGCGCGGCCATTGGCGGTGAAGTACCGGGTGCCTGGGTGTTCGTCTCCGAGCACGTTCCGGCGCGCTATGTCGGTTACGCATGCGGGACGCTGACGGCCGGTCTGACCTCGGGGATCCTGATCGGTTCTCTGGTTGCCACTGCGATCAACAGCATCTACAGCGCCGATGAAGTGTCGGATTACGCCTGGCGCATTCCTTTCCTGTTGGGCGGTGTCTTCGGCCTGATGTCTGTCTACCTGCGTCGTCTGCTGCATGAAACGCCGGTGTTCGCCGAGCTGCAACAGCGCAAGGCCCTGGCTGACGAAGTGCCGCTCAAGAGCGTATTGCGCGACCACCGCGGCGCTGTCGCGCTGTCGATGCTGCTGACCTGGCTGCTGTCGGCCGGGATCATTGTCGTGATCCTGATGACACCGACCCTTCTGCAGACCAAATACGGCTTCCCGGCGGCAACGGCCTTGAAGGCCAACAGTCTGGCGATCGTATTCCTCAGCCTGGGTTGCATCGGCGCGGGTGCGCTGGCGGATCGTATCGGCGCCGGGCTGGTATTCCTGATCGGCAGCGCCGGTCTGTTGATCAGCTCCTGGACTTTCTATCACACGCTGGGTGCACACCCGGACTGGCTGTTTCCGTTGTACTCAGTGACGGGCCTGTTCGTGGGTACCATCGGTGCCGTTCCCTTCGTGATGGTCAAGGCCTTCCCGCCGGTGGTGCGCTTCTCGGGACTGTCGTTCTCCTACAACCTGGCCTATGCGGTTTTCGGTGGTCTGACGCCGATGGTCGTGACCTTCATGCTCAAGAGTAGCCCCATGGCACCGGCCTGGTATGTCGCGATTCTGAGCGGCATGGGGATCGCGCTGGGTATCTACCTGATGTCCCGGAAGCAGTGATCATCGTTCCCTGACACCGTTTGTGTGACATGAAGCTTCAATGAAGGCCGTCATCTCGAAAGGGTGATGGCCTTTTCATCTTATTGTCACAATCAATTCATACAGTATTCATACGACCTGCGCATAACGGTAGGTCGAACACTTTTTACATTCCCTGCCAGGAGCGCAAGGTATGACACTCAAGAGTCTGATGACCGCACTGACATTCGTTGCCGCCGGAGTCGCGGCAGCCAATTCCGTTGCTGCTGTTGATCCCGCGATCAAGCCTTATGTCAAAACGACGGGCGTATCCGGGAACCTCTCCAGTGTTGGTTCCGATACCCTGGCAAACCTGATGACCTTGTGGGCCGAGGCCTACAAGAAAGAATACCCGAGCGTGAACATTCAGATTCAGGCTGCCGGTTCGTCGACCGCGCCACCGGCATTGACTGAAGGCACGGCCAACCTCGGCCCGATGAGCCGCAAGATGAAAGACGGCGAATTGTCGGCGTTCGAGCAGAAGCACGGTTACAAGCCTACGGCCATTCCGGTCGCCGTGGATGCACTGGCCGTATTCGTTCACAAGGACAACCCGATCAAGGGCCTGACCATGCAGCAAGTGGACGCGATCTTCTCCGCGACCCGTCTGTGCGGTGCCAAGGCCGATGCCAAGACCTGGGGTGACGTCGGTGTGACCGGCGACCTTGCGGGCAAGCCGATTCAACTGTTCGGTCGTAACTCGGTGTCCGGCACCTACGGCTACTTCAAGGAAGAAGCCCTGTGCAAAGGCGACTTCAAGGCCAACGTCAACGAACAGCCGGGCTCGGCTTCGGTGGTCAGCTCCATCAGCAGCTCGCTGAACGGCATCGGTTATTCGGGGATCGGCTACAAGACGTCCAGCGTCAAGACCGTGCCTCTGGCCAAGAAAGAAGGCGCAGCGTTCGTCGAGGACAATGAAGCCAATGCCTTGAACGGTACCTATCCGCTGTCGCGCTTCCTCTATGTGTATGTGAACAAGGCCCCGAACAAGCCGCTGGCTCCTCTGGAAGCCGAATTCCTGAAGTTGGTGCTGTCCCGGCAAGGTCAGGAAGTCGTGATGAAGGACGGTTATATCCCGCTGCCATCCCGTGTCGTGGAAAAGGCCTGGGCCGATCTGGGCCTGCAAGGGACCCCGGGTGTCGCGTCGAAATAAACGGCAATACAGGCAAAGGCTGACGGATTGGCCTTGCGATGAACGAAGGGAACAGTCCGCTGCCGGCCATGCCGGGTGGCGGACTTTTTGCGTCACCTTGCTGTAATGTTTCTGTCATAAAGTGGCGCTACGGTGTGCGCGCATGAATGAGTTGGCCAAATCCACGATGAATCAGAGTTCACCTCCAGAGCGCATTGATTTCAATACGCCCGAGATGCAGCGCAAACGCCGTATTCGTGCCTTCAAGGATCGTCTGACCCGCTGGTATGTCGCCATCGGTGGACTGGCCGTGCTCGCCGCGATCACGTTGATCTTTTTCTACCTTGCCTATGTGGTCGCGCCGCTCTTTCAGGGCGCCAGCCTGAGCGTCAAGACGCCGCTGAATACGGCCTGGATGCAGGACGCCGGCAAGCCGCTGATGATTACCATCGAAGAACAGAACCAGATCGGGATGCGGATTTCCGATAAGGGTGAAGTGGTCTTCTTCGACATCAAGGATGGCAATGAACTCCAGCGTCTCGGCCTGCCGCTGCCGGCGGGCGTGAGCGTAACGTCCATCGGCAAGGACCAGCCGGGTGCGCCCCTTATTGCGCTGGGCTTGTCCAACGGTCAGGTCTTGCTGTTCAGGCATGCCTACCAGACGACTTACCCGGACAACAAGAAAACCATTACGCCGAGCATTGCCTGGCCTTACGGCGAAACACCGCTGGTGCTGGATGACGCAGGGCGTGCGGTCGAGCATGTGACGGTCAGCGCCAATGGCGAGAACCTGAAAGTGGCAGGCTCCACCGGGACCCAGTTGCACGTACTGGCGCTTGAGCAGACCGAAAACATGATGACGGGTGAGATGACCCGTGAGTTGAGCCGCATCGAGTTGCCGCAGTTGTCCGCTGCCGTCAAAGCCATTTATATCGATCCGCGCCAGCAGTGGCTGTATGTGATCAACGGCCGTGCTCAGGCCGACGTCTTCAGTCTGAATGACCGCACCCTCAACGGTCGTTACAAGCTGTTGGAAGACGGTAACGCAGAAACCACGGCAAGTACCCAGTTGGTGGGCGGCATCTCGCTGATCATCGGTAACTCCAAGGGCGGCATGAGCCAGTGGTTCATGGCCCGCGACACCGATGGCGAGCAGCGCTTCATGCGGGTTCGTGACTTCAAGATGAGCAGCGCGCCGATCGTTCAGATCAAGGCCGAGCAGCGCCGCAAGGGTTTCATCGCACTGGACGCCTCGGGCAAGCTCGGCGTGTTCCACAGCACCGCACACCGTACCCTGTTGGTCGATCAGGCCGTGGAAGGACCGGGAATCGTGGCGTTGTCGCCGCGGGCCAACCGGATTCTGGTCGAAAGCGCAGGCAAGCTGTTGCCCATGACGCTGGATAACCCGCATCCGGAGGTGTCCTGGAGTTCGCTGTGGGGCAAGGTGTGGTACGAGAACTACGACGAACCCAAGTATGTCTGGCAGTCCACGGCCTCCAATAGCGACTTCGAGCCCAAGCTGAGCCTGGCACCGCTGACCTACGGCACGCTGAAGGCCGCGTTCTACGCCATGATTCTGGCTGCGCCGCTGGCCATCGCAGCGGCGATCTACACCGCTTATTTCATGGCTCCGGGCATGCGCCGCAAGGTCAAGCCGGTGATCGAGCTGATGGAGGCGATGCCGACCGTGATTCTCGGCTTCTTCGCCGGGCTGTTTCTGGCGCCGTACCTGGAAGGCCATTTGCCCGGCATCTTCAGCCTGCTGCTGTTGACGCCCATTGGCATTCTGCTGGCCGGCTTCCTGTGGACCCGTTTGCCTGAGTCGATTCGTCTGCGCGTCCCCGATGGCTGGGAAAGCGCGATTCTGCTGCCGGTCGTGCTGCTGGTGGGCTGGTTTTCCCTGGGCATGAGCCCGCATCTGGAAAACTGGTTCTTCGGTGGCGACATGCGCATGTGGATCAGCAATGACCTGGGCATCACCTACGATCAGCGCAATGCACTGGTGGTGGGCATCGCCATGGGCTTTGCGGTCATCCCGAATATCTACTCCATTGCCGAAGACGCCGTCTTCAGCGTGCCGCGCAGCCTTACTCTCGGCTCGCTGGCCCTGGGCGCGACGCCCTGGCAGACCCTGACCCGCGTGGTGATCCTGACCGCCAGCCCCGGTATTTTCTCGGCGCTGATGATCGGCATGGGGCGTGCGGTGGGTGAAACCATGATTGTGCTGATGGCCACGGGCAATACGCCGATCATGGACATGAACATGTTCGAGGGCATGCGTACCCTGGCGGCCAACGTCGCGGTAGAAATGCCGGAGTCGGAAGTGGGGGGCAGCCATTATCGCGTGCTGTTCCTGGCTGCATTGGTGTTGCTGGTGTTCACCTTTGTGATGAACACCCTGGCAGAGCTGATCCGTCAGCGTCTGCGCAAGAAATACTCGTCGCTTTAAGGAAGGCAGAACTTAGTGAAACGGGATTCCCTCAAGAGCTGGTTCAAAAGCGGCGCACCAGGCGTCTGGATCAGTGCGGGCGCTGTGTCCATCGCCGTCATCATGACCATCGGCCTGCTGGCGGTGATTGCCGTGCGTGGTCTGGGGCATTTCTGGCCCGCCGATCTGGTTTCTGCGCAATACGATGTGCCCGGTCAGGCCCGCCATGTGCTGGTCGGCGAACTGGTCGAGAAAGAACAGGTGCCTCGCGCACGTCTGAAGGGCGCGGGCTTGCCGGTTCCGGACGACGGACCTGAATTCATGACCCGCGAGCTGTTCAAGGTCGGCAACCGTGACGTCAACCCCAGCGACTTTACCTGGGTGGTGGGCGAATGGCTGACCGGGCAGAGCCTGCCTGCCGAATTGATGACGCTGGAGCGTCGCGAGTGGGGCAACTTCTATGGCTATCTGGTCAACGTCAAGGAAAACGGCGTTGTCGTGGCCGAAGGCGAAGCAGCCTGGTCGACGTTGCAGGAGCGCATCAAGCGCGTCGAAAAGCTGGCGGGCGAGCTGTACAGTCTGGAAAAGAAAGACATCGGCGCCATCAACCATGGCATCGAGCGTCTGCGTCTGCTGTCCCGCAAGCTGGAGCTGGAAGGCCGTCTCGACGCCGCAGCGCAGGCTGACATGGCGGCCGAGCGTGCCGAGCTCGATGCGCGGTACAAAGTGATCGAAGAACGTCTGGGCAGTCTGCATCAGGCGTTCGACCGCGACAGCCTGACGGCCCGGGATGCCAACGGCAAGGAAGTCGAAATCAGCCTGGGCAAAGTGGTGCATGCCTACCAGCCCAATGCCATGGGGACGTTTACCAAGCTGGGTTTCTACTTCAAGAAGCTGTGGGAATTCCTCAGCGAAGATCCGCGTGAAGCCAATACAGAAGGCGGTATCTTCCCGGCCATTTTCGGCACGGTGATGATGACGCTGATCATGGCCGTGATCGTGACGCCGTTTGGTGTGCTGGCGGCGGTCTATCTGCGTGAATACGCCCGCCAGGGCACGGTCACCCGCCTGATCCGTATCGCGGTGAACAATCTGGCAGGGGTTCCGGCCATCGTCTATGGCGTGTTTGGCCTGGGCTTTTTTGTATACGTGCTGGGTGGCTCCCTGGATCGTCTGTTTTTCCCTGAGGCATTGCCGGCACCGACCTTTGGCACGCCGGGCCTGATGTGGGCATCCCTGACACTGGCGCTGTTGGCGGTGCCTGTGGTGATCGTGGCCACCGAAGAGGGGCTGGCGCGCATTCCACTGAGCCTGCGTGAAGGTTCGCTGGCGCTGGGGGCCACCAAGGCCGAAACCCTCTGGAAAATCGTTTTGCCGATGGCCAGCCCGGCCATGATGACCGGGTTGATCCTGGCCGTTGCCCGTGCCGCCGGGGAAGTCGCGCCCCTGATGCTGGTCGGTGTGGTCAAGCTGGCGCCGTCTCTGCCGCTGGACGGCAACTACCCTTATCTGCATCTGGATCAAAAGATCATGCACCTGGGGTTCCATATTTATGACGTCGGCTTCCAGAGCCCGAATGTCGAGGCCGCTCGTCCGCTGGTGTATGCCACCGCGTTGCTGCTGGTACTGGTGATCGCCTTGCTCAACCTGTCGGCGGTCGCGATTCGTAACCATCTGCGCGAGAAGTACAAGGCGCTCGATAACTGATCCTAAAGTACCGCCCCGAACGAGACGGGCGGTTCGATGATGCGAAAAGCTCGCACAGGAGCAATCCATGCAACACGAAGGCTCAACCCACGGCGTCAACCTGTCGGCCATGGGGCGTAACAAGTCAGGCCTGCATCTGGCCGATGAAACCGTGGCGATTGAAGTGCCGGGCCTGAACCTGTTCTACGGTGAAAAACAGGCGCTGTTCGATGTCAGCCTGAATATCCCCAAGCAGAAAGTGACGTCCTTTATCGGTCCGTCCGGCTGTGGCAAGTCGACGCTGCTGCGCACGTTCAATCGCATGAACGATCTGGTCGATGGCTGCCGGGTGGAAGGTGCCATCAATCTGTATGGCCACAACATTTACAGCAAGGGCGAGGAGGTCGCAGAACTGCGCCGCCGCGTCGGTATGGTGTTCCAGAAGCCGAATCCGTTCCCCAAGACGATCTATGAAAACGTGGTCTACGGCCTGCGTATTCAAGGGATCAACAAGAAGCGTGTGCTCGATGAGGCGGTCGAGTGGGCGTTGAAGGGGGCGGCGCTGTGGGATGAGGTCAAGGACCGGCTGCATGAGTCGGCACTGGGCCTGTCCGGTGGACAGCAACAACGTCTGGTGATTGCCCGAACCATCGCCGTGGAGCCGGAAGTTCTGCTGCTCGACGAACCCTGTTCGGCGCTTGATCCGATTTCGACGTTGAAAGTTGAAGAGCTGATCTACGAACTGAAATCGAAATACACCATTGTGATCGTTACCCACAACATGCAACAGGCGGCTCGGGTCTCGGATTACACCGCTTTTATGTACATGGGCAAACTCGTCGAATTCGGTGATACGGACACATTGTTCACCAATCCGGCCAAAAAACAGACAGAAGACTACATCACCGGTCGTTACGGCTAGGACGTGCTCCGTCAGCCCTGAACCACCGCTGCGTTTTCGCAATTAACCGGACGTTCCAAGGACACCCAGCATGATCCACAAAGACAGCCATACACATCACATCTCCCAACAGTTCAACGCCGAACTCGAAGAGGTTCGCAGCCATTTGCTCGAAATGGGTGGCCTGGTCGAGAAGCAGGTCAACGATGCCGTGACCGCTCTGATCGAAGCCGATTCGGGCCTGGCGCAGCGCGTTCGCGAAGTCGACGACCGGATCAACCAGATGGAGCGCAACATCGACGAAGAGTGCCTGCGCATTCTTGCCCGTCGCCAGCCAGCGGCCTCCGACCTGCGTCTGATCATCAGCATCTCCAAGTCGGTCATCGACCTGGAGCGTATCGGTGACGAAGCCACCAAGATCGCGCGTCGTGCCATTCAACTGTGCGAAGAGGGCGAGTCGCCACGTGGTTATGTCGAAGTGCGTCACATCGGCGACCAGGTGCGTAACATGGTGCGCGATGCGCTGGACTCCTTCGCCCGCTTCGACGCCGAGCTGGCGTTGTCCGTCGCCCAGTACGACAAGGTCATCGACCGCGAATACAAGACGGCGCTGCGTGAGCTGGCGACTTACATGATGGAAGACCCACGCTCGATTTCCCGCGTGCTGAACGTGATCTGGGTCCTGCGTTCGCTCGAGCGTATCGGCGACCATGCACGCAATATTTCCGAGCTGGTGATCTACCTGGTACGGGGTACAGACGTGCGTCACATGGGCCTTAAACGCATGAAAGAAGAAGTGCAGGGCATCGTAAACGAAACCCCTAATGTTCCGGGTCGGGCTGACGATAATTAAGATTGCCTGCGAAAAAACGCCCAGCATGCGCTGGGCGTTTTTCGTTCGGACGATTAATATTTACAGCCGCCCACGAACTATCCGTGCTGGCGCAGTCATTCAATATGGCAGTTGGCTACCGGTCAACGCTATGCTTGCCGAAATAAAGGGCGTGTTGGCATACCGCAGTTCACCTCCAAGGTGAACACGCCCGCAGGAGCGTAGATGAGTAAAGTCAGTGTATTGGTGGTGGATGACGCGACTTTCATCCGCGACTTGGTAAAAAAAGGGCTGCGCAATTATTTCCCCGGTATTCACACCGAGGACGCGGTCAACGGACGCAAGGCCCAGGCATTGCTGGTTCGTGAAACCTTCGACATGATTCTCTGCGACTGGGAAATGCCGGAAATGTCGGGCCTTGAGTTGCTGGCCTGGTGCCGTGAGCAAGACAACTACCTCAAGACCGTTCCGTTCATCATGGTGACCAGCCGTGGCGACAAGGAAAACGTTGTCCAGGCGATTCAGGCGGGCGTGACTGACTTCGTCGGCAAGCCGTTCACCAACGAACAACTGCTGACCAAGGTCAAGAAAGCCCTGGCCAAGGTCGGCAAGCTCGATCAGGTCATGTCCACTGCGCCTGCGCGTGCCAGTTCGCCCCTCAATGACTCCTTGAGCGCCTTGACCGGTGGCAAGGCTGAAGTCGTGCGTCCGGCCGCTGCTCCCGCTCCTGCGGCGGCAGGTATCGCCAAGGCACCGCCTGTGGCCGTGAAGGCGGCGGAGCCCAGCGGGCGTGGACAAGGTCAGCTGCGTCTGCCTAACGGCAATCTGCCTTGCGTCATCAAGGCCTTGAGCCTGAAGGAAGCCTTGTTGCTGGTTCGTCGTACCGATGCACTGCCACAGGTTCTGGACAGCGCCGTGCTGGATCTGGAACAGGGCGAAAGCAATGAAGTCGCACGCTTGAACGGTTATCTGCATGCCATCGTGGCTTTTGAACAGAAGCCCGACAGTGAATGGCTGCAAGTGACCTTCCGCTTTGTGGACCAGGATGCCCAGAAGATGGATTACCTGTCGCGCCTGATCGCCCGCGGTACTGCTCAGAAGCACTTCGTTCCGGGTGCCTGATTGCCTTGTGAGGCTGCTCCCTTGTGCGGATCAGCCTCACCGACGTGATTTTCTTGACGTTGCATCTCTTGTCGATTGATTTCGATAGGTCCTCATCTGCCCGTAACACTGCTAGGCTTGGTTTCCATTGCCTATTGTCCTGGCCTGTCCTGATGCTTGAGCGTTTACTGATCCTCTGTGTACTGGCGCTGGCTGCGCAAACGGCCAGTGCGGTCACCATCTACAAGACGGTCGATGCCGACGGTGTCGTGTCGTTCACGGACCGTCCGTCGGCGGGGGCGTCTGTCGTGGTGTTCAGAGACAGGATGGTCGAGCATTTCGAGAAGCAGGTGCACCTGAGCGTCAAGAAGGAAAGCGGCGTTCACAGCCTGTATGTACGCAATGATCTCTATGCGCCGGTCGAGGTTGAGCTCAAGCTTTCCGGCTTGAGTAACGTGCTGGGCATAAACGGGTCGTCGTCCACCATTCGGCGCACGGTAGCGGCGCGCAGCACCGAACGCATGACCGTCCTGAGCCCCAGACAAGCGGGCAAGGCCATGAACTACGCCTCGATCCTGACCTCCACGCTGGGGGACTCGAGACGGATGGCGCAGGCGTACAAATACCCTCTGCCCTGGATAGGCGGGCCGTTTCGTCTGACTCAGGGCCCAGGCGGCAAATACAGCCATTACGGCCCGAAAGGGCGGTATGCAATGGACATTGCCATGCCTGAAGGCACGCCCATCATCGCGGCCCGTGGCGGCACGGTGGTCAAGGTCGAGAACAATCAGACCGGCAGAGGCTCGAACCCGTCAGGCAATTTTGTGAGGATTCTGCACGATGACGGCACGATGGGCGTTTATCTGCACCTGATGCGGGGTTCGGTAAGCGTTCGGGAGGGGCAGCAGGTCCGTGTCGGAAGCCCGCTGGCGCGTTCGGGCAATACCGGCAACAGCACCGGCCCGCACCTGCACTTTGTGATTCAGCGCAATACCGGCCTGGCGCTGGAATCCATTCCTTATGAATTCGCCACGCCTGTGCAGAGCCTGCCCAACTTTGCGGTGGGCGGGAATTGAAGCAGCACCTGTAGGAGCGAATTCATTCGCGAAAACTGTATTTCGGCTGGTAAAGATTCATTGGCTTCACTGGCCTCTCGCGAATGAATTCGCTCCTACGCAGGGATCAATCGATCTTCAGCACCTTGGCCAGTACGATCTTCGGCCCTTTCATCTTCTTGATGATGATGCGCAGGCCTTCGACTTCCATCTGCTCTTCTTCTTCCGGTACCCGTTTGAGGGTTTCGTAGATCAGGCCCGCCAGTGTTTCGGCTTCGATGTGGTCCAGATCGATCCCCAGCAGGCGTTCGACCTTGAAGAGCGGGGTGTCGCCACGCACCAGCAGTTTGCCCGGCTGATACGCCAGGATGCCGCGTTCGACCTTGCGGTGTTCGTCCTGGATATCGCCGACCAGCACTTCCAGCACGTCTTCCATGGTCAGGTAGCCGATGACCTTGCCGTCCGCCTCTTCGACCACGGCGAAGTGCACGCCACCCTTGCGGAACTGCTCCAGCAGTTGCGACAGCGGCATGTGCCGTGAGACGCGCTCCAGCGGGCGAATCAGTTCAGCGAGGTTGAAGGATTCGGGAATATGGTCCAGCGCAGCCAGCTCCAGCAGCAGGTCCTTGATGTGCAGCAGGCCGACGAACTCGGCGCGCTCGGCATCGTAGACCGGGTAGCGGCTGAACTTGTGGCGGCGGAACAGGGCCAGGATTTCCTTGAGGGGCGCGTTGAAGTCCAGGAAGACCAGATCTTCGCGGGAGTTGGCCCAGTCGACCACTTCCAGCTCGCCCATTTCCACGGCGGAAGCCAGCACGCGCATGCCCTGGTCGCTAGGGTCCTGACCGCGGCTGGAGTGCAGGATCAGTTTAAGCTCGTCACGGCTGTAGCTGTGCTCATGGTGCGGGCCGGGTTCGCCCTGGCCGGCAATGCGCAAAATGGCGTTGGCGCTGGCGTTGAGCAGGTAGATGGCCGGGTACATCAGCCAATAGAACAGGTACAGCGGCACGGCGGTCCACAGCGACAGCAGTTCCGGCTTGCGGATGGCCCAGGATTTGGGGGCCAGTTCGCCGATCACGATGTGCAGGTAGGAAATGATGAAGAACGCCGTGAAGAACGACACGCCCCTGACCACTTCGGCGGAGTCCACGCCCATGGCCGCGAGCAGCGGCTCCAGCAGGTGGGCGAATGCCGGTTCGCCGACCCAGCCTAGGCCGAGGGACGCGAGGGTAATACCCAGTTGGCAGGCGGACAGATAAGCATCGAGCTGGCCATGTACCGTGCGCAGGATATGGCCGCTCCAGCCATTTTTCTTGGCGATGGCCTCGACGCGGGTCGAGCGCAGTTTGACCATGGCGAACTCTGCTGCAACGAAAAAGCCGTTGAGCAGGACCAGGAACAATGCAAAAAGAATCATGCCGAAATCGGCGAAGAGTGAAGCCGTGGTGAAACTAGGGGAAGGGTCCATGATGGGGTTTTGCGGAATCCGTTGTCTTCAGGGAAAAGGGGGGTTACTGCGCAGAAAAGAGCGCCATGAGCGGGGCAATGTAGCGGCTAGAAGCCAGCTTGCCTAGTAGTCCGCGTCTTCATTGTCGGGTTTGGACAGCTGAATGGGCGGGAAATGGCAGGTAAAGACACTGCCCTTGCCTGGAACACTGTTGATTTCAAGCGTTCCGCGATGGCGCAACAGGACGTGTTTCACGATGGCCAGCCCCAGGCCGGTGCCGCCGGTATTGGAAGCCCGGCTGGTGTCGACGCGGTAGAAGCGTTCGGTCAGGCGAGGCAGGTGCTTGGTTTCGATACCGATGCCCGAGTCTTTCACGCTCAGATGGGCACCGCGTTCGTCGGTCCACCAGCGAATGTGGATCGAGCCTTCTGCGGGGGTGTATTTCACAGCGTTGAAAATCAGGTTGGAAAACGCACTGCGCAACTCGGCTTCGCTGCCTTTGAGCTCCATGTCGCTTTCGACGTCCAGGGTGATCTGGTGGTTCTGGCTGGCCGACAGCGCCCTGGCATCGGCCTTGATGGTCTTGAGCAGCGTCACCACGACCACCGGATGGTTGTCCGAGGGGTAGTCGGTCGCTTCCAGCTTGGCCAGCAACAGAAGGTCATTGAGCAGTGTCTGCATGCGCCCGCCTTGCTGGTGCATCTGCTGCAAGGCCCGGACCCAGCGCGGGTTCACCTCTTCGACGTTATCGAGCAGGGTTTCCAGGTAGCCGAAGATCACCGTCAGCGGTGTGCGCAGTTCGTGGGAGACGTTGGCGACGAAGTCCTTGCGCATCTGTTCCAGCTGATGGATGCGGGTGACATCGCGCACCAGCATCAAGTGCTCGTTGTTGCCATAACGGGTGATCAGCAGCTGTATGCGCAGATGGTCATTGGTCGGCGAGGGGATTTCCAGTGGCTCGCCATAGTTGCCCAACGCGAAATATTCCTTGAAGCGCGGGTGACGTACCAGGTTGGTGACCGGCTGGCCGCTGTCCTGAGGTGTCTTGAGGCCCAGAAGCGTTTCGGCGGCGCGGTTCCACCACTCCAGGTTGCCCTCGCTGTCGAGCATGATGACGGCGTCCCGAAGGGCGGCGGTCGATTCCTGGACGCGATCGATGACGGCCTGCAGGCGGCCCCGTACGCGCTGGTCACGGCGTTGCAGGTGATAGATGCTGTCGAAGACTTCGCCCCACAAGCCATAACCGTCAGGCGGCGGTTCGTCGGTCGAGTGATTGCTCAGCCATTCGTGGAGGCGCAGCAGTTGCTTGAGAGTCCAGGCCAGGTAAAGCCCCAACCCGATCGCCAGGCTCCAGCCATGTTCGCCGCTGATCAGACCGACCACCAGGCAGACGGTGACCAGTAGCAACATGTGGCGTATCAGCGTGCCGTGCCAGTTTTGGTTCAATTAAAGGTACATCCTTGTCGGGTACACATCGGCCCGGGCCCTGTGTCTCTGCGAATAGCGGCTATCAGCTCTTGGTGGAAAAGCGGTAGCCGGTGCCGCGCACGGTTTGTACCAGATTCTCGTAAGCATCGCCCAGAGCCTTTCGCAGACGCCGGATGTGAACGTCCACTGTGCGCTCTTCGACATAGACGTTGCCTCCCCAGACTTGATCCAGCAATTGGCCGCGGGTGTAAGCGCGTTCCTGGTGGGTCATGAAGAATTGCAGGAGGCGGTATTCGGTCGGCCCCATTTCTGCCGGTTTGCCATCGATGGTGACGCGGTGGCTGATCGGGTCGAGCAGCAGACCGCCCACTTCGATCGGGGCTTCTCCATCGCTCGGGCCAGCGCGGCGCAGTACGGCCTTCAGGCGGGCAACCAGTTCGCGGGGGGAAAACGGCTTGGTGATGTAATCGTCGGCACCGACTTCCAGGCCCTGAATCTTGTTGTCTTCTTCGCCCTTGGCCGTGAGCATGATGATCGGGATATCGCCGGTCAGCTCGTCACGCTTGAGGCGACGCGCCAGCTCGATACCGGAGGTTCCAGGCAGCATCCAGTCCAGCAGGATCAGGTCTGGCTTGCGGTCGACGATGATCGCATGAGCCTGCTGGGAGTTTTCCGCTTCCATGCAGTCGTAACCGGCCATTTCCAATGCGACGGCGATCATTTCGCGAATAGGCGCTTCGTCGTCAACGATCAGGATGCTCCTGCCAGCCATGCTTGAACCTCTTGTCATTTAACTGTCTTGGGGCGCATTAGATAACGGAATTATTGCAGTCGTGTGACAGGTTGGAATGAGGCTAGCACGTGACCGCGTCAGCGCAGTGCGTAATCCGCCACAATCCCCAGAAAGATGGCCAGCCCTGCCCAGTGGTTATGCAGGAATGCCTTGAAACAGGCCTCTCGATCACGCTGTCGGGTTGTCAGGAACTCCCAGGCAAAGCATCCGGCCGCCACCAGCAAGCCTATATAGAAGCCGGTACCCAGCTCGAAACGTATTCCGGCCAGGATCAGGCAACCCAGCGCCAGCCCTTGCAGGGTCAGGATGATGATGCGGTCGGCGTCCCCGAACAGCACGGCGGTGGATTTGACGCCGATCTTCAGGTCGTCGTCGCGATCCACCATGGCGTAATACGTGTCATAGGCGACGGTCCACAACAGGTTGGCGATGTACAGCAGCCAGGCCGCCGCGGGCAAGGAGCCGTTTTCGGCGGTGAACGCCATCGGCATTCCCCACGAGAAGGCTGCGCCCAGCACCACTTGCGGGTAATAGGTGTAACGCTTCATGAACGGATAGCAGGCGGCCAGCGCCAGACCGCCGAACGACAGCCAGATGGTCGTGGCGTTGGTCAGCAGGACCAGAAGGAAACTCAGCGTCACCAGGACGGCGAACAGGACCAGCGCTTCACGCGAGCTGACCTTGCCGCTGACCAGCGGGCGCTGTTCCGTGCGTTTCACATGGCCGTCCACCTTGCGGTCCGCGAAGTCATTGATCACACAGCCGGCCGCACGCATCAGAAAGACGCCGGTCACGAAGATCAGCACATTGGCCAGCGAGGGTGAGCCTTCACCGGCAATCCACAAGGCCCAGAGCGTGGGCCATAGCAGCAGGTAGACGCCGATGGGTCGGTCCATCCGGGTCAGTTGAATGAAGTCCCAGGCGCGAGGGTTCAGGCGATTGAGGGATTTGAGCAGCGACAGGTACATCAGATGTGGTCCTCGGTCGGGAGGGCATTCCAGAGGTTGGGCAGGAAGACTTCTGCGACCAACAGGCTCAGCGGGCCACGGCTGAAGCGTGAGCGACGCGCCCACAGCCCATCGGTCGTGTCGGCTTCCGGCAGCCAGTCGCCAGGATAACGGCAAACCTGAAGCGGACCGCGTTCAAAGGCCTTGTCGCTGAAAAGCAATTCGCCCAGCGAGCGTGTTCCCAGCTCATCCATGTTCAAGCCTCCGTCCTGCAGGGCGCTACGGGCGGCGACGCTGCGAGCGAAGACCCATTTCTCGCCGTGCCCGCGCAAATACACTTCGCGCACCCAGCCCTCGCTGTCGGTCGGAAGATCCAGTGCCAGGCATTCATCGGGGCGCAGAATCTGCCAGCCTTCATGCAGAGGCGTGACGCTGAAGTGATCTGCGGACAACGAGGTCAGGCGTCGTGTCAGGGAGTCCTGATTGAACAGCCAGTCGAGCGTCTGCGGCCCTGGCACATCGGCCAATTGTTCGCGTTCAAGCCAGAGGGGTGTCGGCAATGCTGGGTTCTGCTGGGTCACGGTAAGCCATTATCGGCAGTCATGGAGGCGGCGAGCTTAGCATGATTGCCTGTCTGGACCGACGGTCGCCGCGCACCGGGTCGCACAAACAGGCTTGCATCCGAGGGCTGCGATCAGTACAACCCCACTACCTGAGCCTGGACCGGTGGCAATCGACCGCTGCGCCAGTATTTAGCCTGATAACCGAGAGAACCGAACCATGAAGAAGTGGCAATGCATCGTCTGCGGCCTGATCTACAACGAGGCCGATGGCTGGCCGGATGACGGTATTGCGCCAGGCACCCGCTGGGAAGATGTGCCGGAAGACTGGCTCTGCCCGGATTGCGGTGTCGGCAAGATCGACTTTGAAATGATTGAAATCGCCTGAGTACGGGCACACCAAGGAGTTGTCATGAGCGCACCTGTCGTCATCATCGGTACCGGCCTGGCGGGGTATAACCTGGCCCGCGAGTTTCGCAAGCTGGACAGCGAAACACCGCTGCTGCTGATCACGGCTGACGATGGGCGCTCCTACTCCAAACCCATGCTGTCTACCGGTTTTGGCAAGAACAAGGACGCCGATGAGCTGTGCATGGCGCAGCCCGGAGCCATGGCCGAACAGCTCAAGGCGCAAGTGTGGACACATACGCGTGTCAAAGGTATCGACCCTGGCCACAAACGGTTGTGGATAGGTGACGAGGCTGTGTATTACCGCGATCTGGTGCTGGCCTGGGGAGCGGAAACGATCCGTGTACCGATCGAAGGAGATGCCGGGGACGCGGTTTTCCCGATCAACGACCTTGAAGACTATGCCCGCTTCAGGGCAGCAGCGGCAGGCAAGCACCGGGTATTGATCCTGGGGGCCGGCCTGATCGGTTGCGAGTTTGCCAACGATCTGATTCTGGGCGGCTATGAGGTGGATCTGGTTGCGCCCTGCGAGCAGGTCATGCCGACGCTTCTGCACCCGGCCGCTGCGGCGGCGGTAAAGGCCGGGCTTGAAGGCATCGGGGCACGTTTTCATCTCGGGCCGGTCCTGACACGCTTGCAGCGTCATGGGCAGGGCCTCGAAGCGCATTTGTCCGACGGAACGGTGATTGACTGCGATCTGGTCGTTTCGGCCATCGGCCTGCGTCCACGCGTCGATCTGGCCGCCGCTGCGGGCTTGCAGACCGGACGGGGCGTGGTGGTTGACCGTTACCTGCAAACCAGCCACGCCAATATCCATGCTCTGGGCGACTGTGCAGAAGTCGATGGCCTGAATCTGCTCTATGTCATGCCATTGATGAGCAGTGCCCGGGCTCTGGCCCAGACGCTGGCGGGAACGCCAACCGCTGTCCGGTATGGCCCGATGCCCATTACCGTCAAGACACCGGTCTGCCCGTTGGTGGTTTCGCCTGTACCCCGTGGTCTGGAGGGGGAGTGGCGTGTCGAAGGGCAGGGGGCCGATATCAAAGCCATGTGCCATGACGCTGAAGGTCAACTGCTGGGCTACGCCCTGACGGGTGCCGCCGTGATGGAAAGGCTGGCCTTGAACAAGGCTTTGCCTGCCTTACTGGCCTGAATATTCGTCGTTTTGTCGGATAGGTTGCTTTTTTCGCCTTATAAACATGGCGTATGTACTGGCGCGTGTCTCGTTGGCATGCCATTCTCGTTCTCGTCTGCCGCTACGTAGAGCCGTTGCGGCACCTTGTTGCTGCTTCGCATAAGCAGTACGGCACATAAAAACAAAAAACCGTAAAGAGGCTTCATACATGCGTAAACCAGATATTGCAGCCGCCATTGCTGAAAAGGCTGATCTCACCAAAGAGCAATCCAACCGCGTCCTCAATGCCATTCTTGAAGAAATCACCGGCGCACTGCACCGCAAGGACAGTGTGACACTGGTTGGCTTCGGTACATTCGTACAACGTCATCGTGGTGCCCGTACCGGCAAGAACCCGCAAACGGGAGAGCCGGTCAAGATCAAGGCCAGTAACACCGTTGCCTTCAAGCCCGGGAAAGCGCTTAAAGACAGCGTCAATCCATAACGCTCACTGTGCGCCTTGGCGGGAGGCGGGCAGTCACCGAAACGGGCACACCCATTGAATGGGGTGCCCGTTTTTTTGTGCATGAACCCAGGATATGGCCGTATGAATGGTTTTCTGGTTGCTCTCGCTGCTTTTGATTTGAAATAAGAAATTTCCTACCTGAGAGGGTTATTTCTCTTCGTTTCGTTCGGACGCTACTGACTTTTTCCTCGGGCTCATTTCCTTAAAGTGCCGCTCCGCTGCACCTCATTAAAAAATGATCCCTGGAATTCAAGAATGAAAAAATTATGGATGACTGCTGCCGTTGCAACCCTGATCGCCACCACCAGTGGGTGTGTGAGTTACAACGTGAGCCAGCCGGCTGCACCGCTGGAAGGTGTGGTCAAAACGGATCTCAAGGCTGATGTCAAAGTAGGCGGTGCCATCAGTGGCGAATCGTCGACCAATATTCTGTTCAAGTTCCTGAGCTTCGGTGGCGATAACCGCTTCGCGGATGGTGTGAGCTATGGTGGTGCCAGTGGCGGTGGTGGCCTGTTCCTGCCCGATCCGGTTTCGGCAACCAAGGCCGCTGCGGCGTACAAGGCCGTCAAGTCGTCCGGTGCCGACCTGATCGTCGCGCCACGTTATGAGATCAATGTGCAGGATTACTTCATCTTCAAGAAGGTGAACGTGAAAGTGACGGGTAACCGGGGCAGCATCAACAGCATCCGCTGATTGATTGTCGGGTAAATGCTGTTTGTGCACGGACGGCATTTACCGGCTCATGACTCGATCTCCGCCGAAAAAACACCGTTGTCCTACAGGATTGCACGCTATAACCCGCTACACTGCCTCACCGGTCGCTCTGGCCGGACTGAATTTTCGTTGAGGCAATGTGCATGAAGTTTCGTTTCCTTCTCTGGGTGCTGGGCCTTCTGATGGCTCGGGCCAGCCGTACCAATCCTGCGTTCCAGCAACAGCTTGCCGACAAGGAGCTGACCTTCCAGCTGCAGACCGCCGATGGCAAGGTCGCCCGTCATTTCATCGTCAGTGGCCAGCGCATCCGCAGTGCCGGTGGCGTGGTGGCTGAACCTGCCTTCGCGATTTCATTCCGCGATGCGGCCTTCGGATTTGCCACGATGCAGGCTCAGAACAAGCAACTGGCCTTTATGAAAGGGATTCAGGACAAGGACATCCAGATCAAGGGCAACCCGGCTCTGGTGATGTGGTTTCAGGGGCTGACCAAATACCTGAAGCCGAAAAAGAAGAAGGCCGACTGATTCAAGGCAACTGCAACCCGCCCGCCGCCTTGTGCAGTTCCCGCAAGTGCTCGCTCATCTGCTTGAGGTTGGCTTCGTTGGCGGTAATCTCGCTGGCGCGCTCCGGTTCAAGCAGGGCGCGCACTTCCTTGTCGAGATCTCCGGTCAGGCGCTTCAGTTGTTTCTGGCGCTGGCTGCTTTCCGCTTCAAGCCGCTGCCATTCGCCCGCCTGAGGCAAGCCATAGCCACTGCTGCCCAGTAATTCTGCCGGGCGACTCAGGAAACCACTGCTGGCGAGAATCTCTTGCAGGGTCTTTGAAGCCTGAGACACGCTGCCGTCCTTTTGCTCTCTGGCGCCGAGGTAGCGTTGTTTCACTTCATCCTGGGCCAGCAGCAACTGCCTGCGCAGGCTGGCTTGTTCCAGCAGCAGCATGGCGGCGCTGGTGCGCAGGTCGGCTTTTTCAAACCACTGTCTGCGTTCCCCGGCTGGTAGCAACAGCCAGTCTTCAACGGTGGTCTGCGTGATCGGCAGGCTTTTCTTCAAGACCTCGAACATCGCCTGATAGCGGTCGCGGTAGGAGTCGAAGCGATAACCCAGTCGCAGCGCTTCCCTGGGATCATCCAGCACGCTGGTATCGGCCAGGCCCCGGCCCTTGAGCACTTCCAGCAACCCATTGGGCAGGATGCTGTCCAGCCCGACCAGTTTGGGGTTATGTGTGCCACTGCGCAGCAGCTTGAGGTTTTCCACGGCGCAGTTGTTCGACAGGAAGTAATAGTTGCCGTCGTAGCTCCAGTGCATCTCGGCAGCATGTTGCACCAGCCCTTCTATCTCGGGACGGGACAGTTTGATGGGCACGGAGGCGAGGCTGCGTAATTCGGTCTTGGTGTATTCGTCGATGACCTGCGCCAGCGGGAGCACGAACAGCCGTGACGGGTAGGCTCCCATCAGGCCATCCCAGCTGGAAAGCTGAACGTCGCCCACGAAGGCCCGGTAAGACAGCACCAGGTGCTGATCAAGGTCCAGACGGCAGTCGGGACCGCGCGGTCGCCCCGGTTTGCAGATCACCAGACGCAGCATGCTGTGCCCCCAGCGACTCACCCAGTTCTGGTTGGCTTCGGCCAGCAGGTAGTCAACGGCATAGACCCGTTCCGGGTCGAGCTTGCCCAGTGGTTCGCGGCCGAAATCACTGCCTGCATTCAGGTAGGGAAAGAACGCGGGGCAGTCGTCTTTCTGCGGAGGAGCCCAGCCGAAGTGTTTCTTGTAGTAGGCGTACAGGGCTGGACGGCGGCAGGCATAGGCCGGGTCGAGCAGGAAGTACTCCATGTTCACGGCGACGAATTCGAGCGGGCTGGTGGTTTCGTAGATATCCGGGCTGCGTGCGACCTGACCGTTGTGTTCCTCGCGCTCGCCACGGCGGCCTACGTATTGCGGCCAGCCTGCCAGATCCAGCAGGCGCGGATCGTCGCTGAGGGTGAAGCGGCGTTCGGTTTCGCCACGGCAGCTATCGGGCAGCCCGATGTTGCCAGCCGAGCTGTTCTGGCGTGAGCAGCGGAACAGGAGGGCGCGTTGATCTGTCGACCACAGACGGGCCCGGTCGTAGACGTGAGTCAGTTCGTGCAGAACGGTCGCAAGCATTTCCCGGCGAACAGTGCCGTGCGGGCGTCCTGTCTGTGTGGTGGCTGCCGAACCGTCGGTCAGCGAGGCCAGCAGGCGGGTATTGAGGTAAAGCCTGTAAGGCCCGGCGGCCTGGCCGTAGGCGTTATCCGGCATATCGTCGGACCAGCGCACTTCAACACGCCGGTCCAGCCTCTCGATGAAGCTTGGCGGCAGGGCGCGCATGGCTTCGTCGAGAAGGATCTGGCTGGCGTGTTGTTGTGCGGGGCTGAGGCCGTCGGTCTGCAGCTCAAGCTTCAGGCTGGCAAGAGCATGGGTTCCGACCAGCGACAGTGCGCCGGCAAGCAGCCAGGCGCCAAGACGTCTCACAGGGCGAGAATGGCTTCGGCCAGAGTCTGGTCACTGGCATTGCGTGCTTCAGGCAGGCGGGTGCGCAGGGTATCAAAGGCTGCATCGAGTTGAGCACTGTGAATATCGCCGCTGCTGGCAACATAGCTTGCCGCATCGTCCTTGGCCTGGATGACGACTTTCGAGTCGCGGATCGAGGTGGTGGTATCCGAGGTGAAGTCGATGGAACGACCGAAAGCACGAACGATGATATTGCTCGTGGCCACGACAGTCTGGGCCTGGGCGATGTCTGCCATCAGGAACAGGCCAAGGGTAGCGGCAATCAGCGGGGTACGCATGTAACGTCTCCAGTTACGCAAGAGGTCTAAAGTGACTATTGGACGAGGATTGCTTCTGCCAGTTCAAGGTCGCTGGCATGAAGTTTCAAATGGTTTCTACGCAGGTTGAGCAACGCCGATTCCAGCCTGGCCCCGCGCAGTTCTCCGTCACTGGCAACGAAGGCTGCCGCATCATCCTGAGCGGCCAGTATCAGCTTCCTGTCGAAAGGGGCTGTGGTGACCTGGCTGGTCACGTAGCCGGTGATGACCACCCCCTGTGTCGTGGTATCGAATGCCTGAACCTGGCTGGTCCAGATCAGGCTGGCGATTGGGGCTGCAAACAGAACATGTCGTAAACGCATAGCTTTCAATGACTGGCAAAACGAGGCCCAAGGCTAGCGCAATGCCTGACGCAGAGCTACCCCGGACGAACCGGGGTCTTGGCTCAGATGGCCAGGATGGCCTGGGCCAGTTGCGTATCCGTTGCGTTCATCTGCGGGAATTGCTGACGAATGTGCTGAAAGGCACCTTCGAGTTGTGCGCCGCGAATGTCGCCTTCGCTGGCTACAAAACTGGCAGCTTCGTCACGGGCAGCCCGCACGATCTTGTCGTCCCGCAGCGAGGACGACGCATCGGAGGTGGCCTCACTGGAGGCGGCGGCAGCGCCCACGACGGCGTCGGTGGTGACGATGAAGCTGGTTGCGTTGGCACTGGCAGCCGCTGCCAGCAGCGTGGCTGCGGCCAGGGTACGAAACAGGGTCATGGTGAAATTCCAAGGGTGACAGATTGGGCGCTAGCCTATCGCAGCCGTGCGACGCTTGCCATTGAAGTGTTCTGCTCACGGAGACTTCAGCATTAAAGAAAACAGAACAATTGTACTGGTATGTTTTTGTATTTTTGTAACTGTACCTGTTTTGGTTATTTCAGGCGTAAACGACAAGGCCCGTCTCAGTTGCCTGAGACGGGCCTTGTGTTAAGCAATTCGGGGTGCTGGTGAGAGGCCGGTGGGGCCTGGGACCAGCAGGCGCTCAAGTTAGCGCCAGAACGGCTTGCTCAGCTCTTCGTAACGCTGTGCTTCGCTGATACCTGCGTCGGCGAGGAGGCGTGCATCCAGACGAGCCAGTTGATGACGGCTGGAGAGGCGACGCTGCCAGAGCATCAGGTTGGCGAATACGCGCAGAGGCCATGCAGCTTTTGCAGTGTTAACGGTGCTTTCGTTGAACAGGTCGGAACTGACTGTACGTTCCATGATGTGACTTCCTTCCGCTTGTGGCGGGTTTAGAGAGTGGCTTGACTGGTGCCTATCTTCCTCTCAGTCGGTCCATATCTACAGACACAGTTCATTTGTATTGTGATGGTTCAGTTAACTGTTTATAGGCACTGTTTTGTTCGGAAATGGGGCAACTGTACTGGTATGCACTTGAGTGGTGCATTTTGTGATCCGTTCTGGTGAATTTTGCTGTTTTCAGCCTGTTTTCGACCGGTACAGAAGTACAGTTTCTTTCGGATGGCTGGGGTTGGCTTAAAAGGTGAGCAAAGAAATCCCTTGCTCACCTTCAACTGTGTTTATCGGGCAGGCAGCATGCGGCCTGTCTCTTCCAGGTTGATGTGCCAACTTAGTGCTTCGCGCAGGATATGAGGCGTGTGGCCACCAATGGCGCATGCCGCGGTGAAGTAGTCATTCAGCGCCTCCCGATAGTCGGGATGCACACAGTTGTCGATGATGACCCTGGCCCGTTCGCGGGGGGCCAGACCGCGCAGGTCGGCCAGGCCTTGTTCGGTGACCAGGATGTCCACATCGTGCTCGGTGTGGTCGACATGGCTCACCATGGGCACCACGCTGGAAATCGAACCGCCCTTGGCAATGGACTTGGTCACGAAGATGGCCAGGTGGGCGTTGCGCGAGAAATCACCGGAGCCCCCGATACCGTTCATCATTTTGGTACCGCACACGTGGGTGGAGTTCACGTTGCCGTACAGGTCAAATTCCAGCGCGGTGTTGATACCGATGATGCCGAGACGGCGGATGACTTCAGGGTGGTTGGAGATTTCCTGCGGGCGTAGCACCAGACGCGACTTGTAGCGGCTGAAGTCCGAGAACACCTGTTCATGTTTGGCCGCCGACAGGGTCATGGAGCTGCCCGAAGCGAAGCTCAGTTTTCCGGCGTCGAACAGGTCGAAGGTCGAGTCCTGGAGAACTTCGGAATACATGGTCATGTCATGGAACGGAGAGTCCAGCAGACCATGCATGACAGCGTTGGCGATGGTGCCGATGCCGGCCTGCAGAGGCATCAGCTTGTTGGTCAGCCGCTCTTCGCGCACTTCTTTCTTGAAGAACTCCACCAGATGATTGGCGATAGCCTGGGTTTCCGCGTCGGGCGGAAGCACAGTGGAAGGCGAGTCGGCCTGCTCGCTGATGACGATGCCGACGATTTTCGCCGGGTCGATCTTGACCGCGTTGCTGCCGATGCGTGAGTCGGCTTCCAGAACCGGGATCGGCAGGCGGGTCGGGCGGTAGCTGGGGATATAGACGTCGTGCAGGCCCTCCAGCTCCAGAGGCTGGGACAGGTTGATTTCCACGATGACTTGCTTGGCCAGAATCGCGAAGCTGGCGGAGTTACCCACGGATGTACTCAGGACCAGATGGCCTTCTTCGGTAATGGCCACGCATTCGATGACAGCCAGGTCGACTGCCTTGATCTGGCGGTTACGCAACTGTTCGACGGTATCGGACAGATGCTGGTCGATGAACATGACCGTGCCGTTGTTGATGGCCTTGCGCAGCGTGTTATCGACCTGGAAAGGCATGCGGCGCGACAGAACGCCGGCTTCGGTCAATTGTTTGTCCAGGTCGTTGCCCAGGCTGGCACCGGTCATCAGGCTGATCTTGAGGGGCGACAGCCGGGCGCGTTCGGCCAATGCATGAGGAACGGCCTTGGCTTCACCTGCACGGGTAAAGCCACTCATGCCGACGGTCATGCCGTCTTCAATCAAGGCAGCGGCATCTGCTGCACTCATTACCTTGCTCATCAAAGAAGGCAGGCGGATACGGTCACGGTACATGGATTCTTGTCTCGAAGGGTGGAAGCGAGGATCAAGTCTAGAGACTTGGGGATTTTCCGTCCCGCTACCAAGGTCGCATTTGAGGGCTCTAATTAGGGGCTTTCAAGGCAAAATACTGTTACGCAAAATGCAAAAAAGCCCCAGGCGCCGAGCGCGCTGGGGCTTTTCTGGTGCAGGCTCAGGCTAAGCGTTTTCCACAGCCTTAACCATGTCCTCGATCACCTTTTTGGCGTCTCCGAACACCATCATGGTTTTATCCAGATAGAACAGTTCGTTGTCCAGACCGGCATAGCCGCTGGCCATAGAGCGCTTGTTGACGATGATCGTCTTGGCTTTGAAGGCCTCAAGAATAGGCATCCCGGCGATCGGCGACTTCGGATCGTTCTTGGCGGCAGGGTTGACCACGTCGTTGGCACCCAGCACCAGCACCACATCGGCCTGACCGAATTCGGAGTTGATGTCTTCCATCTCGAACACCTGGTCATAAGGCACTTCTGCCTCGGCCAGCAGCACGTTCATATGCCCGGGCATGCGTCCGGCAACCGGGTGAATGGCGTATTTCACCGTGACACCGTGATGGATCAGCTTTTCCGTCAGTTCCTTGAGGGCATGCTGTGCACGGGCGACTGCCAGACCATAGCCGGGAACGATGATGACCGTGTCGGCGTTGGTGAGCAGGAAGGTCGCGTCGTCGGCCGAACCGGATTTGACCGGACGTGCTTCTTTTGCGCCCGCCGGGCCGCCGGCATCCGCTGCGCCGCCGAAACCGCCGCCGATCACGTTGAAGAACGAACGGTTCATGGCCTTGCACATGATGTAGGACAGAATCGCACCTGACGAACCCACCAGAGAACCGGCGATGATCAGCATCGAGTTGTTCAGCGAGAAGCCGATACCGGCCGCCGCCCAGCCGGAATAACTGTTGAGCATCGACACCACGACAGGCATGTCCGCACCACCGATCGGGATGATCAGCAGCACGCCGATCACGAAAGCCAGAGCCAGCATGATGGCAAAGGCTGTCAGGTTGCCGGTGAACATGAACGTCAGGCCAAAGAACAGCGTGGCGAGCCCCAGAATCAGGTTCAGCTTGTGCTGCCCGGCAAACTGTACCGGTGCACCTTGGAACAGACGGAATTTGTACTTGCCCGACAGTTTGCCGAAGGCGATCACCGATCCGGAGAAGGTGATCGCGCCGATGGCTGCACCCAGGAACAGTTCCAGACGGTTACCGGCGGGGATGGCATCGCCCATGTTACGGACGATACCCAGAGACTGAGGCTCCACGACGGCCGCAATGGCGATGAACACCGCTGCCAGGCCGATCATGCTGTGCATGAAGGCGACCAGTTCCGGCATTTTGGTCATCTCGACACGCTTGGCCATGATCGACCCCGCCGTGCCGCCGACCAACAGGCCTACAACGATATAGCCGATGCCTGCGCTGGTGCCTTCGACGGTCGAAAGCGCCGCCAGCTTGAAGACCAGACCCACCGTGGTAATCACGGCCAGGCCCATGCCCAGCATGCCGAACAGGTTGCCGCGACGGGAGGTTGTCGGGTGAGACAATCCTTTGAGTGCCTGAATGAAACAGACCGAAGCGATCAGATAAAGCAGAGTAACCAGATTCATGCTCATTACTGCTGCGCCTCGTCTTTTGCCTTGGGTGCTTTCTTCTTGAACATTTCCAGCATGCGGCGGGTGACCAGAAAACCACCGAACACATTCACGGCGGCCAGGGCGACGGCCAGGGTGCCCATGATCTTGCCCAGTGGCGTCACGGTAAGGGCGGCGGCGAGCATGGCACCGACGATCACGATGGCGGAGATCGCGTTGGTCACGGCCATCAGGGGCGTGTGCAGGGCAGGTGTCACGTTCCAGACCACGTGGTAACCGACATAGATCGCCAGTACAAAAATGATCAGGTTATAGATACCGGGGGAGATCAACTCTTCCATTGTCCTTGTCCTCAGGCGTTCTTGCGAATGACCTGGCCGTCGCGGCACATCAGGCACGCGGCGACGATGTCGTCTTCGAGGTTGATCTGTAGCTGGCCGTCCTTGTCGAACAGCAGCTTCATGAAGTCCAGCAGGTTGCGTGCATAGAGCGCCGAGGCATCGGCCGCGACCAGTGCCGGCAGGTTGGTATGGCCGACGATGGTCACGCCATGTTCGACCACAACCTGATCGGCTACGGTCAACGGGCAGTTGCCGCCTTGAGCCGCCGCCAGGTCGATCACGACCGAGCCGGGCTTCATCTGGGCCACGGTTTCGGCACTGAGCAATACCGGAGCCTTGCGGCCGGGGATCAATGCCGTCGTGATGACGATGTCTGACAGTTTGGCGCGCTCATGGACGGCGACCGCCTGACGCTGCATCCAGCTTGCCGGCATCGGGCGTGCGTAGCCGCCAACGCCTTCGGCGCATTCACGTTCTTCATCGGTTTCGTAAGGGACATCGATGAATTTGGCACCCAGGGATTCGATCTGCTCTTTTACGGCAGGGCGTACGTCCGAGGCCTCGACGACTGCGCCCAGTCGCTTGGCGGTAGCGATAGCCTGCAAACCGGCCACCCCTGCGCCAAGAATCAGCACGCGGGCCGCTTTCACGGTTCCGGCAGCAGTCATCAGCATGGGCATGAAGCGCGGGTAATGATGCGCCGCCAGCAGCACGGACTTGTAGCCAGCGATGTTGGCCTGGGAAGACAGCACGTCGAGGCTCTGGGCACGGGAGGTGCGCGGAGCGGCTTCAAGGGCGAAAGCGGTGATGCCGCGTTCAGCCAGCCTGGCGATGGTCTCGTTATTGAACGGGTTCAGCATTCCGATAACGATCGCACCGCTCTTTATCAGAGGCAGTTCGCTGTCGTTGGGAGCCGTGACCTTGAGGATCAGGTCGGCGGAAAACGCCTCATCTGCTCCGGCAATGGTGGCTCCAGCGGCTTCATAGGCGCTGTCCGGCACACTGGCAAGGATGCCGGCTCCGCTCTGGACAGTGATTCTGTGGCCTTGGCTGATCAGCTTTTTAATGGTTTCCGGGGTTGCAGCGACCCGTGTTTCACCCGTTTGGGTTTCAAGAGGAACACCAATGTGCACGACAAATCTCCTGCGTGATCTCTTTATCTTCATAAATAGGCCAGCGCACTACGGCTGGTGCGTCTGGGATGGCCGATCAGCATGTCCCCAAAGCCCGGTGGCCATGGGGGGCGGAGCATTTTGCAGGCGAAGTATGGACGCTTCAATACATTCTGTAATGAGACTATAAATTAACTACAAGTCATCCTGTGACCTATTGTCGCAAGCAATCGCTGTAAGCCTTGTTTTACAAGGCCTGTAAGGGATTCCATTTTGACTGTGTGGAAATGATGTTTTTTTGAAGGATTGCCCGGTCTTTCTGTTAAATCAGCGGAAAGGCACGTAAATAAAGAGGTTGGGCTGATTTTGTCATTTTCGCTGATGAGTTCTCAGAAGCGACAAAATCTTATATCTGTAGGGTTTTTTAATAGGTCACTACTTAAATTTCCCGGCTTTCAACTCGTCTCTGGCGGCAATCGGTAGCCCTGTGCCTGTACGATCAGCCAGTCTCGGAAGGCTCGAAGTGAGGCTGACTCGATTTTTCGTTCTGGAATCATCAAGTGGTAGGCCTTGATGCTGGGCAGAGCGAAAGTATTGGCGATGATCAGCCGTCTTTCCTGCAACTCGCGCTGAATCAGGAAAGGTGGAATCAGAGCAATCCCCATTTCATGCATGGCCGCTTGCGCAAGCATGGAGAATAGCTCGTACCGAGGGCCTGTCATGTCGCGTGCGACAGTCAGTTCCTGGGCGTTGAACCATTGTCGCCAGGCATAAGGGCGAGTGGTCTGTTGCAGCAATGGCAGGCTGGCGATATCCCGGGCTTCCAGACGCTCTTTGCCCTCCATCAGTGCGGGGCTGCAGATCGGCATCGGGTTCTCGCCCATCAAGCGATAGGCCTCGGTGCCGGGCCAGTCGGCATCGCCGAAATAGATCGCTGCATCGAAATCCGTGTCGGCAAACAGGAAGGGGCGAGTACGGTTGGTGAGGTTGACCGTGACTTCCGGGTGTTGCTGCTGAAAGTCCTTGAGGCGGGGGAGCAGCCACTGCGTGCCGAAGGTCGGGACAACCGCCAGTTCAATCACGTTGGCCCCTTGCTGGCCCATGATCGACAGTGTGTCGCGTTCAACGGCATCAAGCTGCGTCGCTACACGGCGGCTGTAGGACAGACCTGCTTCTGTCAGCTTTACACCGCGTCTTGAGCGTCGGAACAGTTCGACGCTCAGGAACTCTTCCAGGCTTCCGATCTGTCGGCAGATGGCGCTTTGTGTCAGGGAAAGCTCATGAGCCGCCTTGGTAAAGCTTTCATGGCGAGCGGCAGACTCGAAGCTGATGAGAGCGGCCGTGCTGGGGATTTTTCGCCTCATATACATAAGCCTCACTCATTATTCGTATGAGCAACTGTTTGGTGGATTTCGGAGTGAGAAATTAGCACAAGAGGTTGAGTAATCGTCGTTTGTCGCAACCCGGAGGCGGGTCTAGGATCACTCCATAACATTTGCGAAATACGCGAGGGGTGAGTCATGGGTGCCAAGGCAAGTTTTAACTGGATCGATCCACTGTTGCTGGATCAGCAGCTCACCGAAGAGGAGCGCATGGTTCGCGACAGTGCCGAGCGCTTTGCCCAGAGCAAGCTTGCCCCTCGTGTTCTGGAAGCCTTTCGTCATGAGCGGACGGATCCGGCCATCTTTCGTGAGATGGGCGAGGTGGGCCTTCTGGGGGCGACCATTCCTGAAGCGTACGGTGGCAGTGGCTTGAATTACGTGTGCTATGGATTGATTGCACGGGAAGTCGAACGTATCGACTCGGGCTATCGCTCGATGATGAGCGTCCAGTCTTCGCTGGTGATGGTGCCGATCAATGAGTTCGGTACTGAGGCTCAAAAGCAGAAGTACCTGCCAAAGCTGGCATCGGGTGAATGGATCGGTTGTTTCGGCCTGACGGAGCCGGATCATGGCTCTGACCCCGGTGCCATGGCCACCCGAGCCCGTAAGGTCGAGGGCGGTTATCGCCTGACAGGCAGCAAGATGTGGATCACCAACAGCCCCATTGCCGATGTGTTTGTGGTCTGGGGTAAAGATGATGAAGGCGATATCCGCGGTTTTGTACTGGAGAAGGGCTGGGACGGACTGAGTGCGCCGGCGATTCATGGCAAGGTCGGTTTGCGTGCTTCCATTACCGGCGAGATCGTGATGGATAACGTCTTCGTGCCGGAGGAAAACATCTTCCCGGATGTGCGCGGTCTCAAGGGGCCTTTTACCTGCCTGAACTCCGCTCGCTACGGCATCTCCTGGGGGGCTCTGGGGGCCGCAGAATTCTGTTGGCACACGGCGCGGCAATACACGCTGGACCGCCAGCAGTTCGGCCGTCCGCTGGCAGCCAATCAGTTGATCCAGAAAAAGCTCGCGGACATGCAGACAGAAATCACTCTGGCCTTGCAAGGATGTCTGCGGCTGGGGCGAATGAAGGACGAAGGCATTGCTGCTGTGGAAATCACCTCGATCATGAAGCGCAACTCATGTGGCAAGTCGCTGGATATCGCCCGTATGGCTCGCGACATGCTGGGTGGCAACGGCATCTCCGACGAGTTTGGAATCGCTCGCCACTTGGTCAACCTGGAAGTCGTGAACACCTATGAAGGAACGCATGATGTGCATGCCTTGATCCTGGGGCGTGCTCAGACCGGTATTCAGGCCTTCTATTAAGGAGTCTGCGATGGGCGCGCTTTCGCATATTCGGGTGCTGGACCTGTCGCGGGTTCTGGCGGGGCCGTGGGCGGGACAGATCCTTGCCGACCTGGGGGCGGACGTCATAAAGGTCGAGCGTCCGGGTTGTGGCGACGATACGCGGTCATGGGGGCCGCCCTTTCTGAAAGACCCCTTGGGGGAGAATACTTCCGAAGCGGCCTATTACCTCTCTGCCAACCGGAACAAGCAATCCATCACCATCGACTTCACTCGGCCCGAGGGGCAGGCGCTGGTGCGCGAGCTGGCTAGCCGCTCCGATATCGTGATCGAAAACTTCAAGGTGGGTGGGCTGGCGGCCTATGGTCTGGATTACGACACGCTCAAGGCCATCAATCCACGATTGATCTATTGCTCCATCACGGGCTTCGGGCAGAGCGGGCCTTATGCCGGGCGTGCGGGTTACGACTTCATGATTCAGGGGCTTGGCGGGCTGATGAGTCTTACGGGGCGTTCTGAACATGAGGAGGGCGCCGGGCCTGTAAAGGTGGGCGTTGCGCTGACGGATATTATGACGGGGCTGTACGCGTCCACGGCAATATTGGCGGCATTGGCCCATCGGGATCAAAGCGGGGTCGGGCAATACATCGATATGGCTTTACTGGATGTGCAGGTGGCATGCCTGGCCAATCAGGCGATGAACTACCTGACGACAGGTGTTGCGCCGCGTCGATTGGGTAATGCACATCCCAATATCGTGCCTTATCAGGATTTCCCGACGGCTGATGGCGACTTCATTCTTACGGTCGGTAACGACAGTCAGTTCAGGAAGTTTGCCGAAGTGGCCGGGCAGGCGCAGTGGGCCGATGACCCTCGCTTCCTGACGAATAAGCTGCGAGTGGTCAATCGTGCCGAACTGATTCCGTTGATCCGTCAGGTAACGGTCTTCAAGACAACGGCTCAATGGGTCGATGCGCTTGAGGCGGCCGGTGTGCCGTGTGGGCCTATCAATGACCTGGCACAGGTATTCGCAGATCCACAGGTACAGGCGCGGGGGTTGGCTATAGCGCTGCCGCATGTTCTGGGCGGTAGCGTGGCACAAGTGGCCAGCCCTATCCGGTTGTCTGAGACCCCGGTCGAGTACCGGCGCGCGCCTCCTTTATTAGGGGAGCATACCGAGACGATCTTGCAGGACGTTCTGGGGCTTAAGGCTGAAGAGGTCCTGGTGTTGCGTGAGGCGGGTGTGCTCTAGCTATAAATAAAGAGCAGAGGGCTTCGTCTATATAAGCAGAGAAAGGGCCCGAGACATCAATTTTAACGAAATTGAAATTAAGTGTTGACGGGCGATTTAATGTCTCTATAATTCGCCCCACTTCTGGCGCAGACGGATCTGAAAAAGCCTTGTAAATCAATGATTTATAAGTGTTTTTGACGGTAGGCTTCGCAGAAGGGCTTCGGTCGCGGTTGGGTCGAAAGCGGTTCGAGAAAAGGGTTTGACAGCGTCTCGCGATGCTGTAGAATTCGCCTCCCGCTGACGAGCAACAGG